>VGXK01000468.1 GCA_016873355.1 Phycisphaerae bacterium
AGTGTGGCAAGGAGGGCGAAGCAGGCGGATCTTGAGGATCCGCCGATGGAGCCCGACGATGCCACACGAAGTCGCAGCCCGCCAGATCGCTACGAATGAGGAGGAGCCGCTCTAGAACTCGGTGAAGCATCACTCGGACCAGAGCCTTCGCTTCGGGCCAGCGAGCAGTTCATGGAACGATCGCTCGACGACCTGCCGTAGGTGCTCGCATCCACCGCCTGCCGCAGGCACATCGCTGCCCCGCCCCAGCATGACGATGTCCGCCCAGCATGGTGACGCTGGAAGTCGGTACTCAACGATCAAGTCGGCCGATCGCCGAACATGCAGATCGCGGAGCGACTCATGCGACAGCACCCGGGCAAACGCTGGAAGCGAGTTTCGCCAGGCCGTTCTCTCCTCGGCACCTCTCCGTGCGGTGGCGCTGCTGAGGTCGTCGACGAGGGAGTCGAGGTCGTACTCCGTGCGCTTCCGGAAGGTCTCGACATCGAGGAGCATCGCGCGAGTCTACGAGTTGGTCTTGCGGCTCGGGCCCATTCAGTCGCACCGGCCGAATCAACGCGCCCTTGCCGCGCATGGCGATGATCCGATGAACCGATGATCCGAAGATCCGATGGTCCGATGGTCCGATGAGCCGCCCCTCGCCTTCGGCGCCGTCGCGTCGAAGCGCAGTGTGCCCCTGCCCGATTGGTCCTGGGCACACCCGCCCGCACGCGCCACCCGCACACTCGCGTGCTCGGACCGAAACCGTCGAGCGCCCCGCCGACACGCTCCGCGGGCATCACACGCTTCGCACCGAACGTGCGGCGTTTCGACGATTCGGCGAATTCGGCCGGTGCGCGCTCGGAGGCCGTGCGTACACCCGGAGGATGCCCTCTCCGGCAGATACACCAATGCTGAGCGCAAGCGAAAACTCGGGCTCTTTCGGCGCGAGCCGCACCGACTGGGGCCTTGTCTGCCGGGCCGGAGATCCAACGGCCGCGCTGCACAGCGAGAGTCTCGAGGCGGTCGCCAGGCGCTACTGGCCCATCATCCACGCGTACATCCGTCACACCGGCCGCAACGAGGAGGACGCCCGCGACCTCACGCAGTCGTTCCTCGCGGATGTTCTGCTCGGCCGCGGGTTGCTCGCGATCGCGTCTCCGGCGCGGGGGCGCTTCCGGGCGCTCCTTCTCCACGCGGTCTCGAACTACCTGCGCGACGATCACCGGCGCAGGTCCGCGGGACATCGCCCCCCTGCGGCATCACGCGTGCCGCTCTCGGGCACGGCGCTCGTCGTGACGGATTCGGCCGCATCGCCGGAACGCGCCTTCGCCAGCGCCTGGGTCGCCATGCTCGTCGCCGACGCGGCGGAGCGCCTGCGCGACGAATGCCGTCGAGACGGTCGAGACGAGCGCTGGACCTGCTTCGAGTACCGCGTACTCCGGCCGGCGCTTCACGGCTCCGCACCGAGCACCACCGAGGAGCTCCGCACGCTCACCGGACTGACCACGGGCCCGCGCGTGGTGCATGCGCTGGCGCAGGCGAAGCGCCGATTCGCGCAACTGCTTCTCGAGATCGTCGGCCGCAGCGCGGACGATCCGCTCCGCGTGCGCGAGGAAGTCGGCGAGTTGCTGTCCATCCTGGGAGGGCGAACCTGATGCGGGTCGATCCCGACGCCATGCACGAAACGCTCGCCTGGGTGCTGAACTCCGAATCCGCCTGCGACTGGAGCATCGCCGACCACATGGCTCGCGAACTCGATCCGCGCTGCCTCGGCGCGATCGATCTGATCACCTCCGGCCACGCCACGCTCGAAACGCTCGTTCGCGCCAAGGCGCTCTTCAAGACGCTGCGCCTCGAGGGCGAGACCGCCGAGGATCGTCAGCTCGGAAGTCAGCTCTACGCCGGCGCCATCGCCGCCGCCATCGTCGGCTTCGGAGAACCCGCCACGCGACAGCGTCCCGAGTCGCTGCGACGCGCCTTCGTGCGCATGCAGGAGAACCTGTCGCTGCCGCCGTCGCTGCGCCAGCTCGCGCGCCGCGCCGAACGGGCGCTCGGCGCCGAGTGACCGCGCCGCGCGCCGCTACGACTTCGTGATCACGCCGCCGTTCGGATCGACCTGCGGCGGCGGGAGTTCGTCGGCCCACTGGATCTTCGAGCCTCCGAGCAGCGTGCCGGTGGCGAACGAGAGATCGACGAGCGCGATCTGCCAGCTCGCCAGCGCCGCGACCTCGCGGCTCTGCGCATCGGTGAGTCGGCTCAGCGCATCCTGCACGTCCGTGCTCGTGCGCACG
>VGXK01000469.1 GCA_016873355.1 Phycisphaerae bacterium
ACATGTGCGAATCGATCGTCTGCGGCGTCAGTCCGCACTGCTGCCAGGTTGCATGGGACGAAGGATGCGCCCAGTTCGCGCAGGTCTGGTGCGCCGGATGCAGGTGAGTCTGCGCGGTTGATTCGAGGCTGCCACGCCGTCGAACGGGATCGCGTCGGCGGCGCTGGTGCAGGAGTCGTGCTCCGGGATTCCGATGTCGGCGACGCGAGGCAGCGAAGTGCCAACTCCGCGATCGCGACGATTTCGAAGTCGACATCGTCGTCCAGCGCGGCGGCAGAGTCGCGGGCGTCGATGCCACGGCGTCGGCGTCCGTCGTCGAGCGCGATTTCCGGAGATTGCGAAGGCTTGGTGACTCCGCAGAGTCGAGTTTCACCGCCGGCGTGATTCTCGATGAGGCCACGGCGACGATTCCGTTCGGCGATTCGCTCTTTGCCGTTCCCGTGCGCACGCTCTGGGAGGATGATCGGCGGTCGAGAACCTGGAGAGCGGGATCGTCGACAGCTCCTTCCCGCATCGACCCGAACCGGATCACCGAACGGCATGCTGCACGCGCTCTTCCCCGAGTCACGACGATTTCCGAACGCGAACGCGCGCGCGGACGCGTGGCACCGCGTGTGGCGCCAGGGCGGATACAAGCGATACCTGACGTTCGGGCGCGCCGTGATTGCGGCCGGACTGATGCTGGTGCCGTGCCTGCTGTACTTGATCGCGATGAGGGAAGGGCTGAACCCGATGCATTGGGGATACGTTGCGGCCGTCGTCATCCCGATCGCCGTTCTCTTCGTTTCGATCGTGGCGTACTGGACGCCCACGCGCCGCGCGCTTCGGCATGAACTCGTGCTCAACGGAGTTCCCGTCTGCATCCCGTGCGGATACGACCTGCGCGGAAGTGCGAGCGTCGCTTGTCCCGAATGCGGAGCGCTCGTCGCAGATCGGGACTCGCTGCCGCCGCTCGTCGTCGAAACTCCGATCTCGCCGTCGCTGCTGTCGCACTCGAATGGCCCGCTGCCGCGCATGGCGCGCCCGCTCGGGCGCGCGGTCGGACACTTCTGCTACCGGCTTTCCAGACCGTTCGAGCGTCGCTCGCGGCGACCATGAATGGCGGCGATGCGACCTCGGGGAGCTTCGTGCGTCGACGGCGAGCGCCACGCCGACGGACTCGATCGAATCAGCGCTCGGGCGGCGTCGCCGGCGGCGGCGGTTCGCGCGAAAGGCGCTGATCGCGGCGATCCGTTCCGGGCGTGCGCGGCGGCGCGGGAACGAGTTCGACCGCGCGGAGGCGCGGCGGCTGCTGCGGTCGCCCCGTGCGCACGTCCTGGATGGGCGACTGCGCCATGGCCAGGATCGCGTCGCGCCCGTCGACGGCGAAGCCGAACGCGCAGTACTGGCCGTCGAGCCGCGCCGTGCCCTCGCGCGACAGCGCGAAGAAGAATTGACTTCCCGCCGAGTGCGGCTCGTCGGCGCGAGCCATCGAGATCACGCCGAAATCGTGGGGCAGATCGCTCGGCTCCAGCGCCAGGTTGTAGCCCGGCCCGCCGTCGCCGGTCGAGGTGGGATCGCCGCCCTGGATCACGAACGGTCGACCTTCGCGATCGAGCGGCACGACGCGATGAAAGACCGTGTCGTCGAAGTACCCCTCGTGGGCGAGCGTGAGAAAGTTCCACACCGTGGCCGGCGCCGCGTCGGGCGAGAACGCGACGCGGATCGTTCCCGCCTCCGTGTGCAGCAGCGCATCGCGGTCGGGAGAGACGCGCCAACCGCTCGTGACCGGCGCGTCGCCGTCGATCCAGCTCGACTTGAGCGCGGCGGCGCTCGCGTCGCTCGCATCGAGCAATTGATCGCCCCAGCCGATCACGCGCGTGTAGCGCGTGGTTCCGTCGGGACGCGTGGCAATCATGGTGCGGCAGGGAGGCGGCGTGCGCAGCGGCACGATCACCATCGGCTGACCCACCGGCGATCCCCCGGCGAGCAGTTGCAGCCAGGCGGCCCGCTCGATCGGGTAGATCTGCGGAATCATCTTGATCGCGTCGTAGCGCCCTGCGTCGATCGGCGTCGAGCCGAGCACCGTTCCGTTTCGCGCAATGAGCACGAGGTCGAGCGGCGGCGAGCCTTCGGGGCGCGTCACTTCGATCCAGATCGGACCGTCGGGTGGATACCAGATTCGATCGCTGCGCAGAAACGACGGCGCGCCGGCGGGAGGCGGCGCGGAGGGCGGCGCCGGAGCCTGCGTGCGCGGAGGCGCGAGCGGCGGCGACGCCGAGAGCGGTGCCGCG
>VGXK01000470.1 GCA_016873355.1 Phycisphaerae bacterium
ATGCGCGGAAGCTCGCCCGACGCGAGCGCCTCGCAGACGGCGAGCCCTTCGAACGCGTCCTTGCCGTAGTAGAGCGAGCCCTCGTAGAGCGACCGGAGGTGGCTCTCCGCGTAGTGCCGCGTCAGCGCCGCGCCGCCGAGCATGATCGGCGCCGTGATGCCGAGCGCGTTCAGCTCGCGCAGGTTCTGCTCCATCACGGTGACGCTCTTCACGAGCAGGCCGCTCATGCCGATCGCGTCGGCGCCGGTGCGCTTCCACGCGTCGACGATCTGCTGCAGCGACTGCTTGATGCCGAGGTTGTGCACGCGGTAGCCGTTGTTCGACAGGATGATGTCGACGAGGTTCTTGCCGATGTCGTGCACGTCGCCGGCCACGGTGGCGAGCACCACGGTCGCCTTCGACGCTCCCGCCTCGCTCTTCTCCATGAAGGGCTCGAGCAGCGAGACGGACTTCTTCATCACCGCCGCGCTCTGGAGCACGAAGGGAAGCTGCATGCGGCCCGCGCCGAAGAGGTCCCCCACCGTCTTCATGCCCGCGAGCAGGTGATCGTTGATGATCTCGAGCGGCGAATAGCGCTCGCGCGCCGCGTCGAGCGTGCCCTCGAGGTTTCGATCGTCGCCGTCGACGATGTGGCGCTGGAGCCGCTCCTCGAGCGGCAGCTCGTCGAGCCCCTTCTTCGCCACCGTCGCTTCGGCGCCGTCGGGGAAGAGCGCGATGAAGTGGAGCAACGGATCGAAGTCGGCGGCCGTTCCTTCCGGGCGCAGTGCGCCGCGCCGATCGAAGATGAGCCACTGCGCCGCGTCCCACTGCGCGGGGTCGATGCGGTCGCGCGGCAGGATGCGCGACGGGTGCACGATCGCCGCCGTCAGTCCGCGTGCGAGCGCCTCGTGCAGGAACACGCTGTTGAGCACCGCCCTCGCCGCGGGCTTGAGTCCGAAGCTCACGTTCGAGAGCCCCAGCAGGATGCCGCACTTGGGGAATCGCCTGGAGATCCGCTCGATCGCGTCGAGGGTTTCGAGCGCGAGTCGCCGGTCGTCCTCGTTGCCGGTGGCGATCGTGAAGGTGAGCGGATCGAAGAGCAGGTCGCGCTCGTCGAGCCCCCACTTCCGCGTGAAGAGGTCGTGCATGCGCTCGGCGATCGCCAGCTTGCGGTCGGCGGTCTTGGCCATGCCCGCCACCGGATCCTCGTCGATCGTGAGCGCCACGCAGGCGGCGCCGTAGCGCTTGAGCAGCGGGCAGATGTCGTCGAAGCGCTTCTCGCCGTCCTCGAGGTTGATCGAGTTCACGACGCACTTGCCGCCGGCCCGCTGCAGTCCCGCCTCGATCACGTCGGCCTGCGTCGAGTCGAGCATGAGCGGCGCGTTCACCTGCCGCACGAGCCGCGACGAGACTTCCGACATGTCGCGCACGCCGTCCCGGCCCACGAAGTCGACGCAGAGGTCGAGCAGCTGCGAGCCGTCGCGCAGCTCCTCCTTCGCCAAGCCGACGAGCCCGTCCCACTGCTCCGCGTCGAGCATGCGCTTGAAGGCCTTGCTTCCGTTGGCGTTCGTGCGCTCCGCGACGATGAGGAACGAGTTCTCCTGCCGGAACTCGACGAATCCGTAGAGGCTGCTGCACCCGGCCGGCTGCGCCGTCACGCTCCGCACCGCGGGCGCGCGATCGCCGACGATCTCGCGCACGCGCCGGATGTGCTCGGGCGTGGTGCCGCAGCAGCCGCCGACGATTCCCACGCCGAACTCCTCCACGAAGCGCCGCATCGCGTCGGCGAACGCGTCGGCGCGGAGCGGATACTCCGTGCGACCGTCGACGAGCACGGGCAGTCCCGCGTTCGGAATCACGCTGATCGTGCGCGGCCAGTGCTTCGACAGGTACGCGAGATGCTCCGCCATTTCCGTCGGACCGGTGGCGCAGTTCAGCCCGAGCGACGCGATCGGAAACGGCGACAGCGCGTTCACGACCGCCGCGATCTCGGTGCCGAGCAGCATGGTGCCGGTCGTCTCCATGGTGACCGAGACGAGCACGGGAATCTCCTCGTGCGTGCGCTTCGCGAGTTCGAGCGCCTCGAGGCACGCGGTGATCGCGCACTTGCACTGGAGCAGGTCCTGGCACGTCTCGATCATGAAGCCGTCGACGCCGCCCTCGAGCAGCGCCGCCGCCTGCTCGCGATAGCTCGCGAGCATCGTCGGCCAGTCCGTGTTGCCGAGCGTGACGAGCTTCGTGCCGGGGCCCATGCTTCCCACGACGAAGCGGGGCCGCTCCGGCGTCGCGTA
>VGXK01000471.1 GCA_016873355.1 Phycisphaerae bacterium
CGTCGACTACCACATCCTGGGAACCTGCGGCGGATCGATCGATCAGCATCCCTACGCGGGCCAGATGCAGCACCTGACCTTCCTCGACGTTCCCGCCGAGGGAGCCCTTCGGCTCTTTCACATGCCCGTCGGCGTCACGCTTCCGGAGGACTGGATCCTCCGCGCCGATCAGGATCGCGTCTACAAGCTGCTGAGCGATCGCGACGCGGTGAAGTGGGAGCAGGCTCTGCCCGACCCGTACCTGGCGTCGGCGGCGACGGTGAAGCAGATCGGCCTGCTCTTCCGCAATCCGCTCGACGTTCCCGTCGAGGTGTCGATCCGCCAGATGGTCGAAGAACCCGGGCCCTGGCTCGTCGGGCGCGAGAACTGGGTGAGCTGGACGCCGGTCGACATCTTCAATCCGCACGTGACCGCACTCGCCGGGCCGTTCAACATCACTTCGGTCGAGAAAGTGGCGGTGCCGGCCGGCGAGACGGTGCGAATCCCACTGACCGTGCGATCGACGCCCGAGATCATGCTTCGACAACCGCCTCCCCTCGAGATGACGGTGCGCCTGCGCGACGGCCAGGATCGCGACGTGCCGATCCGCATTCCCCTTCGAGTCCCGTTGCAGCGAACGATCCTGGCGCCGCCATCGCTCGAACTCTCGGCGTCGATTCCCATCTGCGTCTGGAACCCGTCGCCCTACGACCGATTCGAAGCCGATCCGGCGTGCCGGCTGGCGATCGCGAACGGCCCGGATCACGACGAACTCCTGATCGAGGTCGCCACGAACGACGCGTGGATGAGCGGACACGCGGAAGAGGGCGCCGGCGACGCGAATCGCCGCGCGAATCCCGCCGCGGACGCGATCCGCGTGGAGATCCTCGCCGGCGGCGGCACGCACGAGTGGCTCATCGAGCCGTTCAACGGGAACGCCGTGATCGGCGATGCGTGCACTCCCGAGAAACCCGTGGTGCGCCCCGACGGCGCCGGCTGGACGCAGCGCATCCGCATTCCGTGGCCGGGCGGGCGCTTCGCCTCGAGCACGGGCCAGGGAGGCCGGATCAACATCGGCGTCGCCGACAACGACGAGACGTACCACACGCAATGGCGCTGGCTCGCACCGCGGGAGTACCCGGCGGTGCTGCGGCTGGGCGATCCGCCTCTGATGCCGACGGAACCGGAGCGCCGGCCTCGCCGACGGGCGGATGCCGTCGAGACTCCCGCGCAATGATCGTCGTTCGGCTCCGGGTAGAATCGCCGCGGACAGCCGGCAGTGTGCCTCGAGGCTGTACGCACCCGGAGACCCGTTCCATGAAACGAAACACGGTCAAGCTCATCGGAGCAGCAATGGGAGCAGCTCTGCTCGCGACGATCGTCGCCTGCGACGGCAGCGGCGGCCCCGCCCCGGTGAAGGTGACGCCCAAGCCGCCTCCGCCCGACGATCAGAAGATCACGGCGCCGCGTCCGCCGGCACTGGGTGGCGATGCCGTTCAGAAGACGGATCCGCCCGCCGACAAGCCGGCCGAGAAGAAGCCCGGCTGATCGCCCGGCGCGTCAGGCTCAGTGAGCCACGCGGCGACCGAGCAGCCGCGAGACCTCCTGAACCGCTCGATCCACCGTCGACCGCTCCTTCGCCTCGAGATTGAGGCGAAGGAGCGGTTCGGTGTTGCTCATCCGCACGTTGCACCACCACTCGCCGGCGTCGAGCGAGAGCCCGTCGAGCTCGGCGGTCTTCGCCCTGGGGTGCGCCTTGCGAAGCGCCTTGAGCGCGCCGAGCTTGTCCTCGTTCTCGAAGTTGATCTCCCCGCTCTGGTGATAGCGCCTGAGCGGCGCGATCGCCTTCGAGAGCGGCTTCCGCTCGCGCAGCCGTTCGTTGAGAACCGCCACGAGCGCCCGCGCGCCCGAGTCGGCGTTGAACATGTCGCGAAAGTAGAAGTGGCCGGAGAGCTCGCCGCCCACGATGCCGCCCCGCTCCGCGAGCTTCGCCTTCATGAAGACGTGCCCCACTCGGCTCTCGACCGGAACGCCGCCGGCGGCCTTGATCGCCTCCGGAACCGCGCGGCTCGAGCGAAGGTCGTAGATCACCGCGGCGCCCGGCGCGTCCGCGAGAAATCCCTTCGCCATCCAGGCGAGCAGCAGGTCGCAGCCGATCGGGTTGCCGAGCTCGTCGATCACCACGCAGCGATCGGCGTCGCCGTCGAAACTCACCCCGAGGTCGGCCTTGCGCGTCACCACCTCGCGGCGCAGCTCGGCGAGATTGGCCTCCACGAGCGGGTTCGGC
>VGXK01000472.1 GCA_016873355.1 Phycisphaerae bacterium
GAGACGCTCACCATGGAAGTGCGCGGCCGCGACATGGTGACGGGACTTCCGCGCAAGACCGTGGTGACGAGCGACGAGATCCGCGAGGCGCTCTCCGAACCCGTGAAGTCGATCACCGAAGCGGTGTTGCGAACGCTCGAGCGCGCGGAGCCGGAGCTCGCGGCCGATCTCGTGAACAACGGCATCGTGCTCGCCGGCGGCGGGGCGCTGCTGCGGGGAATGGACGTGGTGCTCTCGAACGCCACCGGACTCGAGGTGCGCCTGGCGGAGGATCCGCTCACCTGCGTGGCGCGCGGCACCGCCATCTACCTCGAGAATCTCGAGCTCTGGAAGGTGACGATGGAGTCCGACGCCGACGGCGTGTGAACGCCGCGAGTCACTCGGAGGTGCGGCCATCGTCCGGGATCCCTCCCAGCGACGCGCGAAGATCCTGGTGACGCTCCTGCTCGTGGGGCTCTCGCTCATGCCGCCGTCGTGGCTCGTGCCGTGGAGCGCCGACGTCGCGGCGATCGCGTGGTTCCCGCTGCGGCCGCTCGAGAAGGCGCTGGCGACCGTTCGCCTGCTGCTGCGGCGACCGGTCGAAGCGGATCCCGCGCTCGACGAGCGATCGGCGCGCCTGACCGAGGAGCGAGATCGCTTTCGGGGACTCTGGTACGCGGAGCAGCTGCATTCAAGGGAATTGAGGGAACGGCTCGAGGCGATCGAGGGCGTGCAGCGATCGGCCCGGTCGATCGCGAGGCCGGTGGCGGCGCGGGTGCTGTCGCGCCCGCCGGGGCCGGAGTCGCGGATGTTCGTGATCGACGCGGGATCGGATCTCGGCGTGGCGTCCGGGGATCCGGTCGTGGTGCGCGGCGATCTGCTCGTCGGACGCGTGACGGGCTCGCCGTCGGCGGGGCGCTCGAGCGTGGCGCAGCTCGGCAACAAGGCGATGTCCCGCATCGACGCGCTCGTCGTGCCGGCGGGGCGCGACGAGTCGAGCGCCGGAGCGCTCGTGCCGATCCAGCTCGCGCCGAATTCCGACGGCGTTCTCTCGGGCGAAGTGACGGCGGGTTCCGGCGTGTCGCAGGGAGACGAAGTGCGGCTTGCGGATCCCTCGTGGACGCCGGCGTCGCAGGGATTGCGGATCGGCCGGATCCGATCGCTCAAGCCGCTCGAGCGGAATCCGCTTCGGCTGACGGCGGAGGTCGAGTTCGAGTTCGAGCCGTCGCGCGTGGGAATCGTGGTGGTGCTCTGCGAGGGCACGCCATGAGGTGGGCGCCGTTTCTCGTGGCGATGGCGCTCGCGCTCGTGGTCGACCGCGCGTTCATGCCGGTGCTCGAGATCGGCGGCGCGGTGCCGCTGACGCTCGCGGCGCTCGTGGCGTTCGTCACGCTCTTCGCGGGGCGGAACGCGGCGTGGTTCGCGGCGGTGGTCGCGGGCGCGGCGCACGATCTCTCGTCTCCGGAACTCTGGGGCGGTCGCGAACTCGTGGTGATCGGGCCCTGGGCGCTCGGATTCGCATTCGGAGCGGGATTGCTGCTCTCGCTGCGGGCGTCGCTCGTGCGCCGCAACGTCCTCACGATGGCGCTCGCGGTGTTCCTGCTGCTCATGACGGCGTCGCTCGTCTGGTGCGCGGTGTGGTCGGCGCGGGCGTGGCTGCCGGAGTCGCTTCCGCCGTGGCAGACGGACACGGTGTTCGGCGCGTTCGGCGGCCAGTTCCGTACGGCGCTGTGGTCGAGCGCGGTCGCGATCCCGGTGGGATGGGCGCTCTCGCGCACGATGGGACTCTGGGGATTCCCGGGCTTCACCTCGCGGCGAACCACGATCGTGCCGCGTTGATAGAGTGCCACGCGATGGGTCTGCGCCTGCCGCCGATCATCCTCTTCGACGACGGACTCGGGCGCTTCGGACCGCTCACGGATCTGCGGGCGTCGTTCGAGCTGCGGACCGGAGCGCTGACGACGGCGGAGCGGTGGATCGAGGCGACGGCGCTCTGGGCCACGCGGGAACTGGCGCCGCTCGTTCGAACGCGCCACTCGAGGCCCGTGAACGAGCTCCCCGGCGATGCCGACGAGTTCCTGCTTGTGAACGGCCGGGCGCGTGATCACGCATCGCTCGAGCTCGATCCGCTGCTTCCCGGCCACGGCGTGCTCGTCGAGGCACGGAGCGGCCACGCGATTGCGGCGCGCCTCTCCAGGCGCGACGCGGCGGCGTTCCTCGAGTCGATCGAGATCCCGGCGGGCGTGGCGCGCACGGAGTTGAGCGGGAATCGTCTGCTCGGCCGA
>VGXK01000473.1 GCA_016873355.1 Phycisphaerae bacterium
AGAGCAGTTGATCAAGGAAGCGGGCGGCACAGTGGAGTCCCTGGACAACTACCTTCGCGAGAAGGCAGCTGAACGGGCGCGCTCGAGAGAAGCGAGTCCCAAGCGGTCGAACGATGGCGACGAGTGCGACGCCGCGTGAACTCGGATTGTGACCACGCCACCGGCGCGTCGAGGTCTACGCCTTCGCCGCAAGCGCGGCGTCGTGCTTGAACGCGAGCTCGGGCGGCGGCTCGGGCAGCGTGCGGAACACGCGGTAGATGAGCTGCGACTTGGGGAAGACGATCACCCACGCGGTGAGGATGATCACCCACGCATAGGTGTAGAGCCCCTGGTGCTGGACGAACCATTCTTCGACGAGCCCCTTGTAGGGCATGATCACGCGGTCGTAGCACGCGACCGGGTCCGCGGCGCGGCCCATGATCTCCTCTTCGTCGCGGAAGATGATCGAGCCGAGTCCGGTGAGTCCCGGCGGCACCTTCACGATCTCTCGCTGCGAGCGCTCGGGGAATGCGTCGAAGCAGCGCTTGGTCTGCGGTCGCGGACCCACCACGCTCATGTCGCCGATCACGATGTTCATGAGCTGCGGCAGCTCGTTGAGCTTCGTCTTGCGCAGGAACTTGCCGACCGGCAGCACGCGCGGATCGTTCTTCATCGTCACGGTGCCGGTGCCCGTCGTCTCGCTCTTCTTCCGCATCGTCACGAGCTTGAAGAGCTTGAACGGCTTGCCGCCGAAGCCGACGCGCTCCTGGAGGAAGAAGACCTCGCCTTCGCCGGTGAAGCGCAGGAGCAGCATCACCACGATCAGGAACGGCGAGATCAGCAGCAGCGCGATGCCCGCGAGCACGATGTCGAGAAGTCGCAGCATCGCTCACATTCTCCCGTCGAGGAACTTGCCGGTTTCGAGGTGGCGGAACTCGGGAATCGTGCGATTGAAGAGGTCCACGAGCTCGCCGCGCGTCCACCGGCCGTGCTCGAGCATGGCCGCGATCGACGCATCGAACGCTTCGAGCGCCGCGGCATCGAAGCGCGGCTCGTGCTTGACGATGCCGATGCCGCCGAACCGCTCCAGGTCCACCGTCTCGCCCGCCATGAAGAACTCCTCCGCGTCCTTCTCGCCGGTCGTGTCGCTCGTGAAGAAGTAGCACGGCCAGCGCCGCCGCGGAATGAGCTCCGATGCTCGCGACCGCGCTTCCTCCTCGCTCTCGCAGGGGTGCGGCTCGTAGCCGAGCGACTGCAGGTATCGCACGGCGATGTCGGAGAACCGGGTGAGGCGCAGCGCGTCGCTCATCTTCGGGAAGAAGATGTCGCGGTTGTCGCCGAGCAGACAGGACATGAGGCAGAGCTCGCCCGACTCCTGCGGCGTGACGAAGTAGCGCTGCACATCGACCGGCGCCGCGATCGGCTGCTGCTTGGCGAATCGCTGGTTGAAGCCGTGCAGCAGCGAGCCGTCGGAAAAGGCCACGTTCGCGAAGCGCGCCGTGGAGATGGGCATGGAGAGGCTCTCGCGCATCAGGAACATCTCCATGATGCGCTTGCTCGCCCCCATCATGTTGACCGGGTTCGCCGCCTTGTCGGTCGACACGCAGAAGTACTTGGTGGCGCCCTTCGACCGCGCGTGCGCGATGGTGGAGACCGTGTTCCGCACGTTCACGCGCACCATGCGCATGAGCGTGAACGGATCCTTCTCGCTGCGCACGTGCTTGAGCGCCGAGAGATTGAGCACGAAGTCGTAGCCTCCCACGCTCGCCATGAGGGCGTCGAATTCGCGGGCGCCGCAGTCGATGGCGAAGGTGGAGAAGTCGCCGTCGATGTAGCCGAGCGTGCTGCGGATGTCGCGCACGAGCTCGACCATGTTGTTCTCGCTGATGTCGACCACGTGCAGGGCGCGCGGGCGCCGCTTGAAGATCTCGCGCGACACGGCCTGGCCGATCGAGCCGGCGCCGCCGATCACCAGGAAGCGCCCGCCCGACACGAGTCGGCGCAGCTCCGCCTCGTGCCGCTCCACGTCGGCGGCGAGAATGGGGGTGGACCGACCGACGATCTGGAGCACGTTCATGCGCGCAGTCTCCCGAAGGCGCTCTCGGGCACGCTCGAGGGCAGGTTCACGATGCGCTCTTCGAGCCACCGCGAGTGCTCCAGCCCGTCGTGCATGCAGTGCCGGAACATGGGCAGTTCGTGCATCAGCCGCCAGGCGGGGCGCGTCATGACGCCCTGCTCGTTCGTGCGGCGCAGCACCTCGTCGCGCTGCTCGCGCGAGTC
>VGXK01000474.1 GCA_016873355.1 Phycisphaerae bacterium
GTACGACGCGTGGGCGGCCTACGACACGGTCGCCCGCGGCCGCTACTTCTTCGAGAAGCACACCGCGGAAGATGTCGATGCGGCGCGTCACGAGGCGATCAGCTACGCCGCGTACCGCATGCTCAAGAACCGCTTCGTCGCCGGCAACGGGCCGAACATCGCCGCGATCAACGCCCACTTCGACGCGCTCTTTCTGAGCCTGGGCTACGACAAGAACTTCACCTCGACGGTGGGCAGCACTCCGGCGGCGATCGGAAACCGGATCGCCTCCACGATCATCGCGGCGGGAATGGCCGACGGGTCGAACCAGGCCGGCAACTACGCGCCGAACAACGGCTACCTGCCGCAGAACGCGTCGATGCCCTTCAAGATCCCCGGCACGACGATGGCGCAACCCAATCACTGGCAGCCGCTCGCCTTCGACTTCCTGATCCTCCAGAACGGCGAGATCGTCGGCGCCTCGGTGCAGTCGGTGCTGTGCCCGCACTGGGCACCGGTGTCGCCGTTCGCGCTCGTTCCGGCGATCGACAAGGATCCGGCCACCGGCCTGATGTTCCATGACATCGATCCGGGCGGCCCGCCGACCCACGGCACGCAGGCGATGATCGAGGATGCCTACGACAACATCGTCAAGGGTTCGCTGCAGGACCCCACGGGCGCGCCGATCATCAACATCTCGCCGTCGGTGTGGCACAACTCCGCGCTCGGCAGCTACGACATGAAGGGCTACGGCCTGAACCCGGTGACGGGCGAGGCCTATGCGGACAACTTCGTCAACCAGGCCGACTATGTGCGGACCGTGGCGGAGTACTGGGCCGATGGTCCCACTTCGGAAACGCCTCCCGGGCACTGGCACGCGATCGGCAACGAGGTGAGCGACATCATGGCGGAGGAAGGAATTCCCTTCCTCGTCGGCGGCACCGGACCGGTCGTGGATCGCCTCGAGTGGGACGCGAAGATGTACCTGGCCATCGGCGGCGCGAATCACGATGCCGCGATCGCGGCGTGGGGACGCAAGGGTTACTTCGACTCCGCGCGACCGATCTCGATGATCCGGCACATGGCGCAGCTCGGGCAGTGCACCGACCCGAAGATGCCGTTCTACAACCCGCAGGGTCTTCCTCTCATCCAGGGTCAGATCGAACTCATCACGGAGGACGACGTGAAGCCGGGCGGCCGCTTCGCCGACTTCGTCGAACTCGTCTACGACCCGCCGTCGGGTGAACCGATCGGCATCAACGACCATGTCAACGAGATCGCCATCCGGACCTGGCTCGGCGGCTTCTACGGCGGCACGACCGGAGTCGGCACCGAGGGTCCGCTTCCCGGTCACGTCTACAAGGACGCATCCGGGTGGCACATCGGCGGCTTCGCGGTGGGAACGAACGACACGCCCGGCGCGATGAACCCCGGATTGAAGCCGCGTTCGGTGATGATCTCGGAGATCCGTCTCGATCAGACCGGCAACGACCCCGATCAGTACATCGAGATCAGCGGACCGGCGAACCAGTCGCTGAGCGGCCTCACCTACATCGTGATCGGAAGCGAATTGCAGTCGAAGGTGCCGTCGCCGCAGGGTCGCATCCAGAACGTGATCGATCTCGGCAAGTACTCGCTGAACTCCAGCGGCACGCTGCTCATCGCCAAGTCGAGCTTCACGCTCGGCACGCCCGACCTCGTGGACGACGTGCCGCTTCGGAAGATCGCCAACTGCACGCACATGATCGTCAGCAACTTCAGCGGCTATCGAGGACAGGACCTCGACTTCTTCGACAGCGGCTCGCTCGACTTCACCGTGTGGACGAGCGTGGTGAGCTCCGTCGCGCTTCGCCGATCGACCGGCAATGTCGGCATCCATTCGGCGACCGTCGTCGGACCCGACCTCGCCAAGAACCAGCTCTACGGCGTGGGCTGGGAGATGGCCGATCGCTGGATGCCGTACCAGTCGTCGAACTTCGTGACGCCGCCCTTCCCCGGCTACACCTCGGGTCACAGCACCTACAGCCGCGCGGCGGCCGAGGCCATGGCGGAATTCACGGGAACGAAGTACTTCCCGAACGGCCTCTTCGAGTTCACGATGCCGATGGGCTGGTCGAGCTTCGAGACCGCCCCGTCCGCTGACATCACACTCCAGTGGGTGAGCTACTACGACGCGGCCGACGAGGCAGGCATTTCCCGACTCTACGGCGGCATCCATCCGCGAGCCGACGATCTTCCCGCTCGAGTGATCGGGTCGAAGGTCGGCATTCGTGCCGTGC
>VGXK01000475.1 GCA_016873355.1 Phycisphaerae bacterium
AGCGTGCCCCACCGCAGCGCATCCAGGCGATCGACCGCATCCGCACCGCGGGTCGTCACCTGCTCACGCTGCTCAACGACGTGCTCGACCTGTCGAAGATCGACGCCGGCGCGATGGGCGTCGAGGCGGTCGAGTTCGAACTGCCGAAGCTGCTTGCCGAGTGCCTCGATCTGCAGGCGGCGTCGGCGGCGCAGCGCGGCCTGGCGCTTCGATTCGAACTGCTCGGGCCGCTGCCCGTCTCGGTGCGTGGCGACCCCACGAGGATCCGCCAGATCCTGCTCAACCTCATCGCGAACGCGCTCAAGTTCACGTCGAAGGGGTCGGTGACGCTTCGCTGCACCGTGGCGGACGAACGACTCGTCGCCGAGATCGAGGACACGGGATGCGGCATGTCGCAGGTGCAGGCGACGCGCCTCTTTCGACCGTTCTCGCAGGCCGACGCCGGGGTCGCCCGCATGCACGGCGGCACCGGGCTGGGGCTCGTCATCTCGCGGCGGCTCGCGGCCCTCATGAAGGGCTCCGTGTCGCTGTCGCGCACGGCTCCGGGAGAGGGAAGCTGCTTCCGCGTGGAGGTGCGAGTCGAGCCGGCGCCCGGCACCGAGTGGCGGCGGGACGACGCCGACCTCGAGGCGCTGCTTCGGACCGAACCCCGGGCGCCCTCCACGAGCGAGCCGTCGCCGTTGCGCGGACGCGTGCTCGTGGCCGAGGATGGCCGCGAGAATCGCCAGCTCATCACGATTCATCTCGAGCGGGCGGGCGCCGAAGTCACGAGCGCCGAGGACGGCCGCATGGCGATGTCGCTGCTCGAGGACGCGGAACGGCTCGGTCGCCCCTTCGACCTGCTCGTCACCGATCTCCAGATGCCCGAGATGGACGGGATCGAACTCATCTCGCGCGTGCGAGCCGGCGGCGCCGGGCTTCCGATCGTGGTGCTCACCGCACACACCGCCGGAGACGAGCGAATTCGATGCGTCGGCGCCGGCTGCGACGACTTCGTGACGAAACCGGTCGACCGTGCGGCGCTCGTGGAGGTCTGCGCCCGCTGGATCGATCGACGCCGTCGCGATGAAGCGCGGTACGCTCGGGCATGCACGACCTCGGTCTGCTCCCGACGGTCGCCGCCGCGTTCGGCGCGGCCTGGGTCTTCGGACTGATCACGCAGAAGCTCGGGCTTTCGCCGATCGTCGGGTACCTGCTCGCCGGAATCTCGATCGGTCCCCACACGCCGGGATTCATCGGCGATCCCGAGGTGGCGGAGCAGCTCGCCAAGATCGGCGTGATCCTGCTCATGTTCGGCGTGGGGCTGCACTTCCGCCTCGGCGACCTGCTTTCGGTGCGCGGCATCGCGGTGCCGGGCGCGGTCGGACAGAGCGCCGTCGCCACGGCGCTCACCGCGCTCGTCGTGGTGTTCATGGGTTGGTCGTTGCGCTCGGGGCTCGTGCTCGGCATGGCCCTGGCGGTCGCGAGCACGGTCGTGCTGATGCGCATGCTCGACGACCGGCGCATGCTTCACACCACGCAGGGGCGCGTGGCGGTCGGGTGGCTCGTCGTCGAGGACATCTTCACGGTGCTGCTGCTCGTGCTGCTGCCGATGATGGCGGAGGCGCGCGGCGCGATCGCCGGTGGCGATCTCCTGGATGCGCTCCTGGCGCTCGGCTGGGCGATGCTGAAGCTCTCGGCGCTCGTGGCGATCGTGCTGCTGGCGGGTTCGCGCGTGGTGCCGTGGATCCTGGTGCAGGTGGCGAGACTGCGCTCTCGCGAACTCTTCACGCTCACCGTGCTCGTGATCGCGATCTCGATCGCGGTCGGGTCGGCGTCGATCTTCGACTCGTCGATCGAGCTCGGGGCGTTTCTCGCGGGGATGGTCGTGGGGCGCTCGCCCACGAGCCATCAGGCGGCGGCGGATGCGCTGCCGCTGCGGGATGCGTTCGCGGTGCTCTTCTTCGTCTCGATCGGCATGCTGCTCGACCCGACGTTTCTCGCGCGGGAGCCGATGCTCGTCGGGCTCGCGCTCGCGATCGTGCTCGTGGCGAAACCGCTCACGGCGCTGATGATCGTGCTCTGGTTCGGGCACTCGCTGCGCACGGCGCTCACGGTGGCGGTCGGGCTGGCGCAGATCGGCGAGTTCTCGTTCATTCTCGGCACGGTGGCGGTGGAGACGGGGTCGCTGCCGAGCGCCGGCATGAACGTGCTCGTGGCGACCGCAATCGTGTCGATCGCGGTGAATCCGATCGCGTTCAAGTCGATCGAAGGAAT
>VGXK01000476.1 GCA_016873355.1 Phycisphaerae bacterium
CGCGCCACGCGAGCCGTCACGGGCATGTCACCGAGAGCAGCGCGTTCGAGAGCTTCGTCGCTCTCCTTCGCTGCGCCACCGGGCTGCTAGACTTCGCGCCGCTCGAGCCACCGTCGGAGATTCGACGCCGTGCTCGATCGAAACTCGCTCTCAGCAGCTCTCGCCTTCCTCGCGGCGCTCCCGCTGGCGACGGCTCGCGTACAAGACACGCCACACCCACAAGCGTCGACCTCGGTGGAGCTGCGCGCGCTGAATGGCGAGTGGATCTTCGCCGAGGATCGCACCGCGGGCCGCACGCTCGAGCAACGCGGCGCGCCCATGGCGTCGAAGTTCTCGCTCCGAGTCGAGGAGGGTGCCGTGGTGCTCAATGGCCATGGCTCGGAACACGAGGATGTGCGCGTCGCGCTCGATGGCTCGCCGACCGAATGTCCTGAGGCGGATCGAAACATGCGCTATCACGGCGGCTGGAAGGGCGGAGTGATCGAGTACGAGGTCGCCTTCGAGCGTCCCGAGGGCGATGCGGGCCCGGGCATTGGCCTTGTTCTAAGGTCGTTTCGTCCCACTCCCGACGGACTGCTCGCAACAATCGCCGTGGATCCGCCCGCGGGCTCGCTCTCGATCGGGCTCCATCGCCACGCCGAGGACATCGCGATGCCACCGCTTGCGAAGGCCGTGATCGGCGACTTGGCGTGGCTGGCGGGCGACTGGGTTGGGACTCGCCGCTCCGGCTCATCGATCGAGGAACGCTGGAGCCCGCCGCGCGGTGGAGCGCTGCTCGCGGTGTCGCGTACGGTGAACGCCAGCGGGAAGATGGTCGGCTTCGAGTACCTGCGCATCCTCGAACGCGACGGCGGACCGGTGTATGTCGCCCAGCCCGGCGGCAAGACAGCGACCGAGTTCGTGCTGACCGAGTTTTCTGCTTCGCGCGCCGTGTTCGACAACCCGCGGCACGACTACCCCAAGCGCATCGTGTACGAGCTCGCCGCTTCGAGCTCACTCGCGAGACGCCGTAGCGCCACCGAGGCGCTCGCAGTTTCGCGCGGCCGCCGGCTCGATTGCCGGCGGTCGACGCGCTGCTAGCTCCGATAGTTGTCGACCACGCGGTAGCGCTTCGCGACCAAGTGGAAGGCGAGCGCTGCTGCCAGCGCGAAGAGCGCGAAGAAGAACATCTGGAATGCGATCGAGCCCATGCCCGAGCGTTCGATGGCGCCGAGCACTGCTTCGTTCTTGACGCCGGCGTTGACGATCAGAACCCACAGGTTGCCGACGGTCACCGCGAGGCTCCAGAAGCTCATGATCACGCCCTTCATCGAGGCCGGCGCCTGGCTGTAGGCGAACTCGAGGCCCGTCGCGGAGAGCAGCACCTCGCCCGCGGTCAGCAGGATGTACGGCAGCACTTGCCACGCGATCGAGAGAGCCTCACCGCCGTCGATCATGAGCTGCATCGCGCCGACGACGATCCACGACGCGCCCGCGAGCGCCATGCCGAGCGCCATGCGTCCGAGCTGGCTCGGCTCCTTGCCGCGCCTGCGCAGCCACGGGTACACGACGAAGTTGTTGAACGGGATGATCAGCATCACGAGCGCGGGGTTCAGCGCCTGCATCTGCGCCGGGCTGAACCACACGGGCTTGGTCATCGCGTCCGCCTGAAAGACCCATGTCGAGGCCTTCTGGTCGAAGAGCGACCAGAACGGAGTGACGAGCGCGAAGATCACGAGCACGCGCAGTACCGATCGCACGCCGTCGACGGCCTCGTCGGGGTGCCGGCCGCGCGCGTTCTCGAGCTCCATCCACGCACCGAGTCCCACGCCGAACAAGACGAGCACGAGCGCGAGGCACAGCGCGATCACGATCTTCCAGTCGAGCGCCCAGATCATCCCGACCGACACCAAGGCCAGCAAACAGCCCGCGATGGCGAGCGCGAGACCCGCCGTCATCCCGCCGCGCGCGGTCAGCGCCGTGCGGATGACGTTCGCGAACGAGTGCGGGTCCCTCGGCGCGGGCGGGACCTTCACATAGCGCTTGCGCCCGGCCCAGAAGAAGATCGTGGCGATCAGCATCAGCACGCCGGGGATGCCGAACGCCACCGAAGCCGCCGGCCAGCCCCACCACTCCGCGGGCCCGGCGCCCTGCAGCAGCTTGGGCATGAAGAGCGACGCGAAGAACGAGCCGAAGTTGATGATCCAGTAGAACGCGTCGAACGCGACCTTCGCGAGCTGCTTGTTCGACTGATCGAACTGGTCGCCCATG
>VGXK01000477.1 GCA_016873355.1 Phycisphaerae bacterium
GGTGGCGCCGAACCCGGCGCTCATCGACAGCTATCCCGACGTGTACCTCAGCACCGGGCTCGTGGCGGAGAACCACGCGCGCGAGAGCGGCATCTCCCGCGAGGAGCAGGACGGGTTCGCGCTCCGCAGCCACCAGCGCGCGCTCGCGGCCATCGACGCGGGGCGCTTCACCGAGGAGATCACGCCGGTGACCTTCCGTGTGGCCGTGCCGGCGCACGGCGGCGCCAGCGGATCCGGCGCGCGCGAGGTGCGCGAGGTGACCGTCGCGCAGGACGAGGGGCCGCGCCGCGACACCTCCGGGGAGGCGCTGGCGAAGCTCCGGCCGGTGTTCCACGCCTCCGGGACGGTCACGGCGGGCAACTCCTCGCAGACGAGCGACGGCGCGGCGGCGGTGCTGGTGACGTCGGCGGCGTTCGCCCGGGAGCGCGGCCTTCAGCCGCTCGCGCGCTTCGTCGGCTTCGCCACGGCGGGCGTGAAGCCGGAGCTCTTCGGCATCGGGCCGGTACCGGCCATCCGCAAGGTGCTGACGATGACCGGGCTGTCGCTCGACGACATCGGCCTCGTCGAGCTGAACGAAGCCTTTGCCGCGCAGGTGCTCGCCTGTCTTCGCGAGCTCCCGATCGATCCCGATCGCCTCAACGTCAACGGCGGCGCCGTCGCGCTCGGCCACCCGCTCGGCTGCACGGGCGCCAAGCTGACGGCGACGCTTCTCTCCGAGATGCGGCGGCGGAAGGTGCGCTACGGGATGGTGACGATGTGCGTGGGCGGCGGCATGGGTGCAGCGGGCGTGTTCGAGAGGATGTAGGACAGATGGGCAGCACGACGGCGGTACAGAAGGGCGGCTCGTGGCTGTTCGCGGAGTCGGCCGCGGACGTCTTCACACCGGAGCAGCTCACCGAGGAGCACCGGCTCATCGCCCAGACGACCGAGGCGTTCGTGGCCGGGGACGTGCTGCCGGCGCTCGAGCGTCTGGAGGCGAAGGACTGGAGCGCCGCGCGGGCGCTCCTACGGCGCTGCGGCGAGCTGGGCCTGCTGGGCATCAACGTGCCGGAGGAGTACGGCGGCCTCGCGCTCGACAAGGTGTCGTCGCTCATCGTGACCGAGCGGATCGCGCCCGTCGCGTCGTTTGCGGCGACCTTCGGCGCCCAGGCGAACCTCTGCATCCTGCCGATCGCGCTCTTCGGCACGCCGGCCCAAAAGCAGCGGTACCTCCCGCGCCTCGTGACCGGCGAGCTGGTCGGCGCCTACGCGCTGAGCGAGGCGGGGTCCGGCTCCGACGCCCTGGCCGCCCGCACGCGCGCCACGCGCGCGAGCGACGGGGACTGGCGCCTGACCGGCGAAAAGATGTGGATCACCAACGGCGGCTTCGCCGACGTGATCGTCGTCTTTGCGAAGGTCGACGGCGAGCAGTTCACTGCGTTCCTCGTCGAGACCGCGTTTCCGGGGGTGAGCGCCGGCCGCGAAGAGCACAAGATGGGGCTGCACGGCTCGTCGACGACCCCCATCCTGCTGCAGGACGCGCGGGTGCCCGCCGGCAACGTGCTCGGCGAGGTCGGGAAGGGGCACAAGGTCGCGCTCAACACGCTGAACTTCGGCCGCTTCAAGCTCGGCAGCATGAGCGTGGGCGGCTGCCGCACGGCGATCGGCGACGCCGCGCGCTACGCGGCCGAGCGCCGCCAGTTCGGCCAGCCGATCGCCGGCTTCGGCGCGATCAAGCACAAGCTCGGCGAGATGACGGCGCGGACCTACGCGATGGAGAGCGCCGCGTACCGGACGGCCGGCCTCATCGAAGCGGCGCTGGCCGGCGGCAGCGATACGGCGCAGGCGCTGGAGGAGTTCGCCATCGAGGCGTCCATCCTCAAGGTGGGCGGCACCGAGACGCTCGACTACGTGCTCGACGAGAACGTCCAGATCCACGGGGGCAACGGCTTCGTCACCGACTACAGCGCCGAGCGCTACTACCGCGACGCGCGCGTGAACCGGATCTTCGAGGGGACCAACGAGGTCAACCGCCTCCTGATCCCCGGCCTGCTCCTTCGCCGGGGGCTCAAAGGCGATCTGCCGCTCGTCGCCGCCGCGAAGACGCTGCAGGACGACATCCTGTCCCCGTCGCGCTCCGCGGGGGAGACGGAGGAGGGCGGCGCGCTCGGCGAGGAAGGACGGACGGTCGCGGCGTGCCGGAAGGTCGCGCTCCTGGTGCTCGGCACGGGCATGCAGACCTACGGACAGAAGCTGAGCGACGAGCA
>VGXK01000478.1 GCA_016873355.1 Phycisphaerae bacterium
CGCGAACGACAAGGCCCACGCGGTGCAGCGCGCCGCACCGATCGAATCGAAGTGGCAGGCGCGGGACGTCTGGGACAATCGCAAGCGAAACATCCAGCAGGAGTCCGAAGCGGAGTTCGAGGCGCGGAAGAGCGCGGCGAGCCTGGCGCAGACCGCCTACCTCGAAGGCAACTACGCGCAGACGCGCGCGTTCGATCAGACCGGCCCGGTGCATCAGCTCCAGTTCGATGCGCAGCGGGAGGGTCCGTCGACGGCGGTCGTCGGTCCGATGGTGCCGATCTGGCTCGGCCATCCGCCCGATCGGCTCTTCCTTGCCCGACGCGTCGAGCAGGGCGCCGAAGCGATTCTTCAGGGAGTGGTCGTGCAGTGGCCCGAACTCATGCAGGAGCTGCTGTCGCGCATTCAGGATCTCTATCCGGGCGGCGAGGCGAGGCTCGAGCCGCTCGACGGCGATGCGCCAAGGGGTCCGGGACTGCTCGCAAGTCTGCCGATTCGATTCGTTCCGCCGTCGATTCGCGCGGTGACGCCCCCCGTCTCGCAGGGAATCGTCTTCGGGCTCGCGATCGTCTGGATCGTGTCGCTCGGCGCCATCGGCACGACCGCGCTTGCGATGCGCTCGACGCTGCACGCGGCGCAGCAGACGAGCCGCTTCGCGTCGAGCGTGACGCACGAGCTGCGCACTCCGCTCACCACCTTCCGGCTCTATGCGGAGATGCTGTCGGACGGCCTCATCGGAGATCCGGAGAAGTCGCGCGAGTATCTGCGCACGCTGCGGGACGAGTCGACGCGCCTGGGGCTGCTCGTCGAGAACGTGCTCGCGTGGTCGCGCCTGGAGGAAGGCCGCAAGGCCGCCGAGCCGCGCTCGATGGAGGCGGGGGCGCTCGTCGCCGACGCGGAGCCGGTGCTGCGCCGTCGATGCGAGGAGTCGGGTCGATCGTTCAGCACGCGCGTGGAGGGAATGGACGGCACGGACGGCGCGGGCGCCGTTCGCGCGGATCCGTCGCGCGTGCGGCAGATCCTCTTCAACCTCGTCGACAACGCCTGCAAGTACGCGGGCGATCATGCCCGCGTCGAAGTGTCGGCGACGCGGCGCAACGGCAGCGTGGTGCTCGCGGTGGATGATGATGGCCCGGGAGTGCCGGCGTCGTTGCGTCGCTCCGTCTTCAAGGCGTTCGATCGCGGTTCGCTCGGTCCCGGCGATTCGGTGCGCGGACTCGGGCTGGGCCTGTCGATCTCGCTCGAGCTCGCGAAGAGTCTCGGCGGTCAGTTGCATTGCACGCAGAGCGCGCTCGGCGGCGCGCGCTTCGAACTCGAGCTGCCGGCACAGGCGGGCGGCGAGCATCGCGCCTGAACGCACGCTGAAGCCGCGTTCGTGAAACGGCGGCGCCACGCGCGCCCCGAAGTCTTCCGGCGATCAACGATCTCTGTTCCGCGATGAATCTCGCACACGACGGTATCCGTGCGCGGTCTGAGCCTCTCTACCGTGATGCTCCGAGAGCGACGAACACAAGTCGCCTGCGCGCCATAGGCCTTGCGGAGCGACGCGCTCCGCTTCATAGGAGAGTCACGATGAATCGCAAGACATTCACGCTGGCGTCCGCTGCGTTGTCGCACCTCGCGGCGCTGAGTTGGGGAGAAGTGCTGCCTCCTCCCGCCGTTTCCGAGCTGCCCGCGCTTCCGGGCGACGCGCTCGTCGGCCCGGCGCGCGCGAACCAGACTCAGTCGGTCGCCGCGCGAGGCGACGACTCGATCCTCGTCGTGTGGATGGACGAGCGGAGCGGTCTCGCGGGCAACGGAACCGCGGAGAGCGGAATGGACATCTTCGGCATTCGTCTCGATGCCGACGGGAACGCCGTTGATCCCGCGCCCTTCGCCATCGCGGCGGGGGCCGGCTGGCAGCAACTGCCGGCCGTGAGCTGGAACGGTGCGAACTGGCTCGTGACCTTCTACTCGCAGGATCCGACGCAGTTCTACTACGTGAACAACGTGCGCGGCGTGCGCGTGGCGCCTTCGGGAGAGGTGCTCGATCCCACGCCGATCCTGCTCGCGCCCGAACAGCAGTGGATCTGGACGGCGGGGACGGACGGCATCTGGCTCGTGACTTGGCTCGAGCCCCATCCCGATCTGTACGGCTACTTCGTCCAGGGACGAAGGCTTGGCAACGACGGGCTGTGGCTCGACGCGGCGCCGCGGATGATCATGGACTGGGCCGCTCCCAACCGCGTGCTTGCGGCAGGAGGC
>VGXK01000479.1 GCA_016873355.1 Phycisphaerae bacterium
ACGAGTGTGGCAAGGAGGGCGAAGCAGGCGGATCTTGAGGATCCGCCGATGGAGCCCGACGATGCCACACGAAGTCGCAGCCCGCCAGATCGCTACGAATGAGGAGGAACCGCTCTAGGCGGCCGGCGTGCTCGCGGGCGCGATTCGTCCTCGCAGCACGAGAATCCGCATCGCCACGACGAAGACCGCGAACGAGGCGCCGAGCAGCGCCCAGAAACCGATCTCGATCGTGCGCTCGTCGAACTCGTGGCGATGGAGGACCATCATCACGGCGTTGAAGCCCGAGTTGATGACGATGTGCGTGAGCATGGGGAGCACGATCGACTCGGTGCGCCATGCGACGACGCCCAGCCAGACGCCGAGAATCGTGGCGAAGACCACTGCGGGCGGAGCCACGTGCAGCAGTCCGAAGAAGACGCTCGTGAGCAGGATCGACCAGAGCGCCGGCCACCGAAGCAGGAACGCCCGCTGGATCACGCCGCGGAAGAGAAGTTCCTCGATCACGCCCGGGAAGAGTCCGATGACCGCGGTCCAGAGCACCGCAAGCGGCAGCGACGGCTCGGTCCAGATCCGGGAGATCGCCTCGGAATCGCCGAAGGTCGGCAGGCGATCGGCGACCGCGGCCGCGCACAGAACTCCCACGAGCAGCGGGAGGACTCCGCCCGCCACGACGATCGCTCCGCCGAGCACGCCGACTCGCGGATTCCGAAGCGCAAGCCGTTCGCGGAACGGCGCGCCGGTGAAGCGCCACGCGACGAGCGCCACCACGAGCATGACGACCTGCGACGCGAGGATCGTGAAGAGCATCGCCCAGAAACCCGAGGCCGCCTCGATCAGCGCCTGCCGCTCGCGAATCCGATCGAGAATGGCCGCAGCGGTCGCCGCGATCACCGCCACCACGACGCTGGTGGCGACGGCCGCGCCCGCGGCCACGAGGAAGGTGAGGAATCCGAGCAGCGGGCCGTCGTACGAGCGCTTCGCCGGCGAAGGCGACGACGGCGGCGCGGCCGCCGGTGTTGTTCGATCGTCGCTCGCCGCGGGTGGATCGGCCAGGTCGCCCATCGTGCGCCGCGTCGGCGGCGTTGATGCGCACTCTACCGTGCGGGACCGCCCGGCGCTCGCTTCGCGCGCGGTGCGTCGGAAGCGCCCGGTGCGTCGGGAGCGCCCGGCGCTCGCTTCGCGCCCGGTGCGTCGGGAGCGCCCGGTGCGTCGGGAGCGCCGCCCGGACCGCGGCCATCCATGCGTCGTCGCATGCCCTCCGGCGGTTCGTTCCCGTCGCGAGGCCGCTGCATCGGCCCGTTTGCAAGCTCCGTGCGCAGCGTGGCGCGCTGTTCCGGCGTGAGCATGGTCAGCATGCGCTCGAAGAGTTCGATCTGAGCCATGCGGCGTTCGCGCTCGATCGCGAGTTCCTGATCGACCAGCGTGCGAAGCTTCGCGCCGTCGACCGAATCGGCGGCCATCGCCTGGACGAGGTTGCGACGCGCGTCGCGCGTGCGCTCGTCGAGCGATTCCATCTGCTGCTGGCGCTCCTGGTGCAGCGAACGGAACTGCTCGCGCTGCTGCTGGTCCAGGTTCAATCGCCCCGCGATGCGACCGAAGGCCGCGAGCGGACCTGCGGCGCCGGGGCCGCCGGGACCCGCAGGTCCGTTCGGCGGCGCAAGCTGATCCTGACCTCCCGGCGCGCGAAGCGGCGGACGCTCGCCTCGCGGTGCGCCGGGCCGACCGGGACCCTGCCCGTCGCGCCGCGGTCCCGCCGCGTCGCCGCGCGGCCGAGGCGGCGGTCCGGGGGGAACGGCCGCGTCGCGCTCCGCATTCGGAGGCGCTCCACCGACGGCGGGATCATGGCCACGCGGTTCTCCCCGTGCCGCGTACGCGATGCCGCCGAGAACGGCGAGGTTGAACGCCAACGAGACGACGAGCAGCAGGTCGCGGCGGTTGGCGGGGAATCGGCGAGCGTTCATGAGTCGCTCCTTTCGATTGGTTCATGATTCGTGGTCTCGACGAGCGACGCGTCGCCGCGATCGTCGAGCAGCCCGAACGTGAGCAGCGATGCGAGTTCGTCGGCGTCGGAGTCGTCGTCCGCGGCAGCGCCCGACGCGAGGGCCGACGCGTCGGGCGCAGCGCTCGCGTCGTTCGTCGACGGAGGAATGGTCGTCGAGAGCGCGTCGTTCGAATCCGCGACGACGATCGGCTCGTCCGTCGCGCCCCCGGCGCGTTGCGACATGAGGTACGCGGCGG
>VGXK01000480.1 GCA_016873355.1 Phycisphaerae bacterium
CGGGCGCTCGAGGTCCGCTCGCGGAGCAGGCGCGGCGCCGTTTCGCGGGTGCCGCGGGGCAGCGCGGAGCGGCGGGCGCGGGCGGCGCCGGCGCTTCGAGCGAGGCGTCGATGCTCGGCACCACGCCGATCGACGCGTGGACCGCCGCATGCAGGGCGCTGCTCTCGAGCGCGGAGTTCCGAACGATCGACTGAACGGAGATTCACGCGCCGGCCGACGCCACGCGCTCGCACCGACGCATTCCCGGAGCACGAACATGGGCTGCTGCAACAATCGAGTCACCGCGTATTCCCGCCGCGACATGCTGAATCTGCTCGGCTGCGGATTCGGATCGCTGGCGCTGCTTGGACTCTTCGGCCGGCGCGGGTTCGCGCTGCCGTCGAGCCCGATGCTGCTCGGCGCCGGCGCCGACGCTTCGCCGTTGGCACCGAAGGCGCCCATGCTCGCCGCCCGCGCCAAGCGCGTGATCTTTCTCTGCATGTCGGGCGGACCGTCGCATGTCGACACCTTCGACTACAAGCCGGCGCTCGCGGAGAGCGACGGTCGCGAAGTGAGCGGGCGCCGCGGTCTGCGCGGCGCGAAGCTGCTTGCATCGCCGTGGAAGTTCAAGCCCTACGGCAAGAGCGGACTCCGCATCAGCGACCTCTTCCCGAGCGTCGGCGCCCACGCGGACGAGCTCTGCCTCCTGCGCGGCATGAAGACCGACGTGCCCGCGCATGCGCAGGCGGTGCTCAAGATGCACACGGGCAGTTTCCAGTTCGTGCGGCCGTCGCTCGGCGCGTGGACGCTCTACGGTCTCGGCACCGAGAACGAGAACCTGCCCGGCTTCGTGACGATCTCGCCGCCCACGGCGAACGGCGGCTCGCAGAACTACGGCTCCGCATTCCTTCCGGCGATCTACCAGGGCACGCGGCTGGGCGGCGAATCGCGAGGGCGCGGTCGGCGTGGCGGCATGGATCCGGACGGCTTGCCGAACATCAAGAGCGGCGAGCTCACTTCGAAGGCGCAGCGCAAGCAGGTCGACCTGCTGCAGCGACTCAATCGCGAGCATGCCAAGAGGCACGCGGACGATCGCGAGGTCGAAGGCGTGATCGAGAGTTTCGAGCTTGCGTTCCGCATGCAGGCGGAAGTGCCGGAGCTCATGGACCTGACCGGCGAGAAGAAGGAGACGCTCGACCTGTACGGAATCGGCTCCGAGCCGACCGATCGCTTCGGGCGACAGTGCCTGCTGGCGCGGCGGCTTGCCGAGCGCGGCGTGCGCTTCATCGAGGTCGGCCACGGCGGCTGGGATACGCATCGCAACATGCGCGCGGATCTCGAGCGCAACTGCGGCGAGATCGACAAGCCGATTTCCGGATTGCTCGCCGATCTCAAGCGACGCGGACTGCTCAAGGACACGCTCGTCGTCTGGGGCGGCGAGTTCGGGCGGACGCCGCATGCGCAGGGCGACGACGGACGCGATCACAACAACCAGGGCTTCACCATCTGGATGGCCGGCGGCGGCGTGAAGGGCGGCTTCAGTTACGGATCAACGGACGAGACCGGCGCCGAAGCGGTCGACGGCGTGATGAACATCCACGATTGGCACGCCACCGTGCTGCATCTGCTCGGGTTGGATCATGAGCGATTGACCTTCAATTACGCCGGACGCGACTTCCGCCTCACCGATGTGCACGGTGTGGTCGCCAAGGACATCATCGCGTAGGTGAGCGAGGCGGGTCAGCGAGCGCCCGCGGGATTCGTTGGTGCGGTCGGCGCCGGAGGCGACTTCGCGGCAGGTGCCGCAGGCTTGCCTGGCGCTGCAGGCGCGGCAGGCTTGCCGGGCGCAGCGGGTGCGGCGGGCGCTGCAGGCGCAGCCGGCGTCGCGGGCGCCGAGACCTTCCCCGTGGACGATTTGGCGCGTCGCATGTCGAATCGGGCGTGATCGGTCGTTGCGCCCTTCTCGTAGCCGCGCCATTGCGCCACCACGCGATCGGGCTCAAGGAACTCGAAGGTCACCGAGTCCATGTGATTCTCGTCGCGCGAGGCCAGGTTGCCGCCGTCGACGTATTCGAAGACCACGCTCTTGCCCGAATCGCTCGACGCCTTCATGCGCGGCTGGTTGCCCAGCGCGCAGTAGTGCGTTGCCGTGAGCGTGCCGCGATCGAGCGTGTAGACGGTGATCATCTCGTGGTCCTCCCCTGCGAAGAGAGTCTCGACCACGGTGCTGTCGTTGGCGATCACGCGGTAGTTGACG
>VGXK01000481.1 GCA_016873355.1 Phycisphaerae bacterium
CTGCGCCTCGCTTCGCATCGAGGTATGCACCACCTGGATGCGCGGCATGTATCCGAGTCGCACCGCCTGGCGCGCCACGCTGAAGACGCCGCTGATCATCGCCTGGCTCGCGATGATCGCCGCGAGCGTGGCGATGAGCACGAGCGGGATCCGCAGCGACACCGGCGCCAGGTCGTAGAACGGATTGTCGATCGCCGCCGAGAGCGCTTCCGGCGAGGTCCGCCCCGCCGCGAGCAGATGCGCGCCCTGCCCGAAGTAGTTCAGCAGCAGCGCCGGAAACGCCACGAGGTACCACGCGAGCCGAACCGAGCGGATTCCGAAGTGACCGACGTCGGCGTAGAGCGCTTCCACGCCCGTCACCACCAGGAAGACGCTTCCGAGCAGCACGAACGACTCCCACGGCGCCGTCGACACGAAGTGCGCCGCATAGATCGGATTCGCGCTCGTCCAGATGCCCGGCTCCTGGACGATGCCGCCGACTCCGAGCGCGCCGATGACGGCGAACCAGACGAGCATGACCGGCCCGAACACGGCGCCGATCCGGCCGGTGCCGAACTGCTGCACCGAGAAGAGCATGACGAGGATCGCGAGCGTCACCGGAACCACGGCCGGCTTCAGGTCCGCGTTCACCTTCGTCAGTCCCTCGACGGCCGAGAGCACCGAGATGCTCGGCGTGATGATGCCGTCGCCGAAGAGAAGCCCCGCGCCGAACGCGGTGAATACACCGAGCATGGCGACGAGCCGCGTGCTCCGGCGCCCGAGACTGCGCGGCACGAGCGCCAGCAGCGCGAAGAGCCCGCCCTCGCCGCGATTCGTGGCGCGCATCACGATCGTCAGGTACTTGATGCACACGACGATCACGAGCGACCAGAAGACGAGCGAGAGGATTCCGCGGATGAAGAGTTCGTCGACGGCTCTGCCGCCCTCGTGGAGATGGATCTCCGCGCACTCCTTGATCGCGTAGAGCGGGCTCGTACCGATGTCGCCGAAGACGACGCCGAGCGCCGCGAGCGTCGTGATCGCGAGCGCGCGACCCTTCAGCGTCGGCGGCACATGGCCGCGTCCGCGCCCCTTGGCGCCGCCGGGCATCGGAACGCCGGCGCCCGTGGCGGGAACGGCGGCGGCGGGTTCGACTTCTCCTGCGCCGGCGCCCTTGACCGCGCTCGCGCCCGGGGCGGCGCCGCGTTCGGCGTCGTCCTGCGAGCCTGCGCCCTCCTCCGCGCCGTCGACGCCGCGTGCGGCATCGTCCGGCGCATCTCCCACATCGTCCTTCGAAGTCGATTCGTCGCTCAACGGCGGGTTCCGAGTGGCGGCGGGACGGGTTGCTCAGGGTCGGCGCGCACCGACCGGCGAGGACGCGGCGGGCGCGGAGGGGCCGGGCGCCGGCGACATCGGCGCCGCGACCATGCGGAAGGGAAGCGAGAGTTCGGCGAGCGATCCGGACTGTTCGTCGCGGAGCCGGATCTTCATCGCGTACGCGCCGACCGACAGCGCGTCGGGCAGCGAGATCACGTGCGTCATGAAGAAGTCCTTTCGCTGCGACGCGGCGAGGTCCGTCACCGTCTGCCAGTCGCGGCGCCAGACGGGAACGCCGTCCCGCTCGGAGAGGATCGAGAGCTCGACCGAGAGTTCGGTCTTCCAGCCCTCGCCGTCGAGCGAGGTGCTGCGGTAGCCGTCGACCTCGAAGTAGATCACGAATTTCGCGGCCGAGTGGGCGACGAACTCGCGGGGCTCGATCGGCGCGAAGAGTCCGAATCCCTCCACGCTCGTGCAGAATTCGCCGCGCGCAAGCCGCAGTCGGCGCTCGCCGCGCATCTCGCGCGAGAGCTGCTCCACCGCCTTCGCGACGGCTTCGGGATCGTCGCTCTGCGCCAGGCGCCGACCGAGCTCCTTGCAGAAGCCGTGGAACGCGGCGAGCGTGCGACGCTCCTCCTCCGTGATGTCCGTGAGCGCCTCGGCGTTGAAGGGCCGATCGGGGTCGGCGATCGAGAGCGCCGCGAGCGCCATGAGCGATCGCATGGGCGTGTCGGCTCGCGACGCGTCGCGGTAGAGCGCGGCGGCCGCGCTCGCGAGCGCTTCGGACGTGTCGGCGACGCGCCTCGGCGGAGTCGTCGGCGGATCCCGGTCCGGGTTCGTCGTGGCGTCGGCGGACTCGGCCGTCGACGCGCCGCCGGCGCCCGCCGTCGATGCGGTCGAGGCGGTCGAGGCGGAGTTCGGCGCGACGCCGGGCGCCG
>VGXK01000482.1 GCA_016873355.1 Phycisphaerae bacterium
GCCTCGGCGGCCACGCAGTCGGCGTCCACTCGACAGGGCACGTGAATGAAGCTCGGCACCTCGACCTGCAGGGGGTCGGTGCACAGGTGCACGTAGTCCCAGAAGTAGCCGTCCGCGAAGACGTGCAGGATGCGCGCGCCGATGAGCCCCGCCGCGAACATGTACAGGCTCATGTCCAGCAGGTCGTCCGGATCGATGCCGAACCGCGGCGCGGCCCGCCACGCCAGATAGATGGCGATCATGAACCCGACGGTGAGCAGCGTGAAGTAGGACGATAGCGGGAACGGGCCGTCCGGCGACGTCAGCCAGGGATACACGTCAGGTGCCGGCGCCCGGGGCAGTATCCGAAGACTCGCTGTCGGTAGCGGGCTTCTTCTCGAAGAGGATCTCGAGCGCGAGCAAGCCGACGCCCACCGAAATCGCCACGTCCGCGACGTTGAAGTTCGGCCAGCGGAAGTCCCCGTAGAACCACTCGACGAAGTCGATGACGTAACCGACGTAGAGGCGGTCGATGAGATTGCCGATGGCGCCGCCGACGATGCAGGTCAACGCCAGCCTGTAACGGAGCTGATCCGGCCGGGCCTGCTTGTAGAAGTGCAGCATGAACCACAGCGCCGCGCTCGTGATGACCACGAAGAAGGGCACGCGCGCCCAGTCCGGCAAGGCCCGGAACATGCCCCAGGCCGCGCCGGGGTTGCCGACGACGCGGAACTTGAACCAGGTCTCCGAGACGGTGTGGACCTCGGAGCGGATCATCGCGGCCGTCTCGGGTAGATCGCCCTTCACCAGCCAGTCGACCATGGCGATCTTGCTCCACTGATCGAGCACGATCCAGATCAGGGAACCGAGGATGAGCAGGCGATACCTGGAAAACATGGCGCTCCCGACGGAAAGTCGGCGCACCTTACCCCAACATCCTATCCCAGACGACCCGGTTTCATGGGATCAAGCCAGGGGATGTGCGCCGTGTGTGCCGTCGTCAACCGCGAGGCGGGGCCTCACAACTCCCAGGCGAGGCCGAAAAAGCCGTTCTCGCCGTCGTAACCGACGATCGGCTTCGGGCGGTTCATGGCGGTCGACTCGATCTCCTTGCGGATCTCCTCGTTGTAGTCGGCGATGGTCAGACCAGACCAGACGGCGCCGAGGATGGATGTCGCGGCATAGGTGGCCGCCAGGATGATGACGCCCGTTTTCTGTCCGTCGAAGTCCTCGCCCGTCGTGCGGACGTCGTAGTTCGAGGCGCTCTTATTGTAGGGCTTGCCGGTTCCCTCGAAGTCGATGGAGTGCGTCGTCAAGCGGCCGTCGGGCTCGCGCTGCGAGAGGTCGGGGTTGTTGTCGACGTCGCCGGGGATCGGGTCGTCGTTCGTCGAGCTCGTCCACTTCGCGTAGGTGCAGCGAAAATTTTTTACTTTGGCGCCCGAGCCACCGGCGGAAGGATCGGCGAAGAAGTAGCAGGCCGACGACTTAGACGTGTCGAAGGAGCCGAGCAGGTACAACGTGCCGACCGCATACCCCGCCACTGAGAGCAGGAAAGGCACCGCCGAGGCCGCCTTCTTCTCGGCGTAGACGAGGCCGAAACCGCCACCGGGGATGAAGCTGAGGCCGACGGCCGCGCTCATCGACCAGGCCCTTTTCTGGAACTCTTCGCCCTCGAGATCGGTGAGGCTCTCCTCGGTGGCGAGGTCTGAGTCGTCGACGGGTTCATCGTTGACGGCAAGCAAGACCTGCGGCGAGGGCGCCATCTCGGGAGGCACAGACAAGGCGACCGCGGTGGCCGGCAGGGTCAGGACGAGTGCAGCGGCGGCGAGGCGACGGACGACCATGGAGACCTCAGTCTGGAAGGGTCTGGAGAGTCTAGCATCGGTCGAACGGCAATCAAGCTCGACCACCGGGTCCGGTGAAGCGCATGCAAGGGGGGCAGCCGCGCGTGGTCTACAACTGGTAGAAGATGTTGAGGTGCAAGCGTGGCTCGGCGCGGGAGAACACCGTCTCGCGCAGGGGCACGCCGACGTCGAGGCGCAGGGGGATCTGTCCGGTGATGAGCCAGCGCAGGCCGCCGCCGACCGAGGGGTAGAAACGGTCCTTGCCTTCGGCGGCGAGATCGGCGTAGGTGGGGGCGACGGCGGCAACGTCGGAGAACGCGGCGAGCCAGAAGTCCTCGAAGACGAACGTCGGGAAGCGCGCCTCGAAGCTGCCGCCGACGTAGGCGCGCCCGCCCACGGTACGCAGGAT
>VGXK01000483.1 GCA_016873355.1 Phycisphaerae bacterium
CAGCCTTTCACGCACCGACGAATTCAAGTACCCGCTCTACAAGCGTCCCGCCGATCTCGTCACCGATCCGCTCACCGGCGAACCGCAGGGTCGTCGCGGCGCCGACGGCTCGGTCGGCGAGTGGCCGTCGCGCAAGGCGCTCATCGATTCGAATGCGTTTGCCGGGAGCGAGCTCGTCTGGCTGCGCTCGCCGATGGACGTCTACATCATCGAGGTGAACGGCAGCGCCAAGATCATGCTCCCCGACGGCTCGCCGTTCTACATCGGCTACGCGGGCAAGACCGGTCGTCCGTACGTCGGTCTCGGCAAGTCGATGGTGGAGGCGAAGCTGATCGCGCGCGACAAGCTCAGCCTCAAGGCGATTCTCGACGAGTACGAGCGCAACCCCGACGCGGTGATGGCGCTCATGTGGAAGAACGAGAACATGGTCTTCTTCGCCACCTACGACGGGCAGAACTGGCCCGCGGGAAGTCTCGGAGTGCGCGTCACGGAGAAGGAATCGCTCGCCACGGACAAGAAGGTCTATCCGCCGGGCGGCGTGGTGCTCGTCGACACGCAGTCGATCAGCTTCGGCGGCTCTCGACAGATGTTCCGGCGCTTCATGCTCGACCAGGACACGGGCGGCGCGATCAAGGCGCCCGGTCGCGGGGACATCTACATGGGGCAGGGGAAGGCCGCGGAGATCCTCGCCGGCGGTCAGTACGCCGAGGGCACGATGTACTACTTCTTCCTGAAGCCCGAATTCGTGTCGCGCTATCCGCTGCCGGGGAAGACGCCGAAGCGCGTGGCGGGTTGAACGCGCTCAGTGCCGGAAGTGGCGCACGCCGGTCACCAGGCAAGTCACGCCGCGCTCGTTGCAGAGTTCGAAGGTCTCGTCGTCGCGCTTGCTGCCGCCCGGGTGCGCGACGCAGCGCACGCCCGCGTCGATGAGCAGCTTCGGTCCGTCGGGGAAGGGGAAGAACGCGTCCGATGCGGCGACGAGCACGCCGGAATCGGCGCTCGCGCCGCTCCCGCGACTCCCGGCGCCCGACTCCGCTCGGCGCTCTCGCCAGGCCGTCGCCTTCTCGATCGCCAGCCGACACGACGCGACGCGGTCCATCTGACCCGCGCCCGCGCCGCCGAGGCGGCCGTCGCAGGTGATGCAGACCGCGTTGCTCTTCAGGTGCTTCACGACGGTCATCGCGAATGCGGCGTCGCGGCGCATCGAGTCGCTCGGCGCGGGACCCGCCGCGTGCTGGTACCGCGACGGATCCTCATGATGCGAATCCGCCTGCTGCACGAGCATGCCGCCGGAGATGGACCGCCAACGGAGAGCCGCGTGGTGATCGCCGAGCGCTCCGACGGCGACGAGCCGCGCGTTCTTCCAGCGCTTCGCGAGCATCTCCTTCGCCGCCGGTTCGAATGACGGCGCCACGATCACCTCGAGGAACCGATCGCCTTCGACCATGAGCTGCGCGGTCGCCGCGTCGATGCGCCCGCTCGACGCGACGATCCCGCCGTACGCGGCGAGCGGATCTCCCTCCCAGGCGCGGAGGAACGCATCGCGCGGCGTCGACGCGATCGCGGCGCCGCACGGATTCGTGTGCTTCACGACGCATGCGGCGACGCCGCCGGGCGCCAGTCGGCGCAGATCGTCGACGAGCTCGAGCGCGGCGGACGCGTCGAGCAGATTGTTGTACGAGAGCTCCTTTCCCGCGTCGATCTCGGCGCGGAGCACGCTCGACTCGTTCGACGCCGGGTCGATGTAGGCCGCCGCGCGCTGATGCGGATTCTCGCCGTAGCGGAGTAGCGAGTGACGCGAGAGCTCGGCGCGGAGCGTCGCCGGGAACGCGTCTTCCGCCGCGCCGGGTTCCGCGCCCGAGGTCGCCCCGTCGACCGGCCCGCCGTACTCCGCGAGCCGATCGCCGCCGCGCGCCCGTGCGCTCATCCAGGCCGAGATCGCGGTGTCGTAGGTCGCGGTGCGCGCGAACGCCATCATCGCCGCGGACCGCCGGAACTTGCGCGTCGTCGCGCCGTCGTTGGCGCGGAGCTCCGCGTCGAGCGCCTGGTACTGCGCCGGATCGGTGATCACCGTCACCGACTCGAAGTTCTTCGCCGCAGAGCGGATCATCGACGGGCCGCCGATGTCGATCTGCTCGATCGCCTCTTCCTCGGTCACGCCCGCGCGCGCGATCGTGCGCTCGAACGGATAGAGATTTACGCAGACGAGATCGATCGCACGGATT
>VGXK01000484.1 GCA_016873355.1 Phycisphaerae bacterium
CGGCGGCCAAGTCGGCGGAATGGCGCGCCGTCGCGCGAGGAATCCTTCAGATCCCGCCCGCGGCGCCGCGGGAAGCGCGTTCTTCTCGGGCTAGAGCGGTTCCTCCTCATTCGTAGCGATCTGGCGGGCTGCGACTTCGTGTGGCATCGTCGGGCTCCATCGGCGGATCCTCAAGATCCGCCTGCTTCGCCCTCCTTGCCACACTCGTCTCGCCAGCGCCAGCTCGCGACGCCTGAGTCGTCACCGCTCTAGGCGCTCGGCCACGAGCGACGCCACCTGTTCGACCGTGGCGGCGAGGTCGTCGTTCACCACGAACGCGTCGAAGACGCCGGGCTTCTTCGCGTTCTCGATCTCGGTCCGAGCCTCCGCGAATCGCCGATCGATGGTCGCGGGATCCTCGCGTCCGCGCGCTCGCAGCCGACGCAGCAACTCCTCGTCGCTCGGCGGAAGGATGAAGACTCCGAACACTCCCGGTCGCTTGCGGCGGATCGTGGCCGCCCCTTGCACATCGATGTCGAGCACGGCGAGCCGGCCCTCGCGCACGGCCCGATCGACCGGTTCCGCCGGCGTTCCGTACCAGTCGCGGCCGAAGACCTGCGCCGTTTCGAGGAAGCGATCCTCCGCCACCCAGCGCTCGAAGGTGGGCGTGTCGAGAAACCAGTAGTCGACGCCGTTCTTCTCGTTGGGCCCGGGTCCGCGCGTGGTCGCCGAAACGCTGAAGATGCCGTCGAAGCGGCGCAGCAGCTCGTGCACGATCGTGGTCTTCCCGACGCCGGACGGACCGGCGAGGACAAGCAGCAGACCGCGTCGATCGCTCGGCATCCGCGCGATGGTACCCGCGCACGCGATCGTGCCGGCGGCGTCGAAGCGAGTGGGTGCAGCGCGCCGCCGCCGTCACTCGATCAGCGTGGCGCGTCGCAGCAGCGCCCAGCCCGTTTCGCGGAAGTGGGGGAAGCGACCCATCGTGCCGATGATCGAGCGGATGTCGTCGTGGTCGAGCATTGGCGGGGCGTCGTCGTCGCCGCCGGCCGCGATCGAGATGCCGTGGTCAAGCGAAGCGCGGCGACTGCCCGTGTCGTCGCGAACGCCGTCGTCCGCCCCGCGCTCGTGATCAAGCGAGAACGCGCGCTCGCGAAGCGCCCAGTCCCCGATCCGCTCGGCGATCTCCATCGCCTTGTTCGCCAGGATTCCAAGCGTGCGCTGCGCCGCCGTACCGCGCACGTGCCGGCGCACGACGTTCGCGCCGAAGATGCACCACCAGCCCCAGGCTTCGACGAGCTCAGGATCGACGAAGTCGAGGTCGATCACGCCGTCGAGCGATTCGAGAATCGCGGCGACGCCCGTGTCCGGTTCGATCAGCCGAAGCTCGACCCGGCACTCGACGAGCCCGCCGGCCGCTCGATGCGTCAATGCGGCCAGACCGAGTTCGCTCGCCGCGCGCTCGGCCGCTTCCAGATCCCGCAGCGCCGCCGCCGCATGCTGCGGCGCGAGCGCCGGATCGACTGCAATCGATCGGCGCAGCGAGTGGCCCCGCACCGCAAGCGCCCGCGCCTGCTGGCGGCGCCACGCCAGGTCCCCTGCGTCGAGGCCATCCGTACGCCCAGAGTTCGAGTTGGCGCCGTGTCTGCTCGGGATCCCTGGGCCGCCATCGCCGATCTCGTCGCGATTCGCCCACCGCAGCACCTCCGACGCCAGCGAGCGCGCCTCCGCAAGATGCCAGAGCGTGCAGTGCTCCTCCGCCAGCGAGATCTGGACCTCCGCGCGCAGCAGGCGCGGAAGGTTCGGAAGCATCAGTCCGCGCTGAAGCAGTTCGATGGCCTGTTGGTAGCGACCGTCGCGTCGGCGCAGGCGCGATTCGTCGAGCAGCGCGCGACCATAGCGGATCGCTCCAGAGCAGGGATCCCGGTCGGCGCCGAGCGCCCCATGTGCCCGACTTGTCTGCCGCGCCCCGTCGACGCCGATCCGTTCGAAGTCGTCCGGCGACGGCGCGACGAGTCGATCTCCCCAGAGGCACTCGGCGACCTCGCCGACGGGCCACTCGAGCAGTCGCGCGATGCCCATGACGAGGTCGAGCTTCGGGTTCCCGCTTTCGGGAATCATCTTCGACGGCTCGCGCCCGAGCGCGGCCGCCACTTCCTGGCGAGTCCAGCCGCGATACATGCGAGCAAGGTCCAGCACATGCACGAGTCGATCCCTTCGACGCTCGAGTACGGTC
>VGXK01000485.1 GCA_016873355.1 Phycisphaerae bacterium
GATCGCTCTCCACGCTTCCGTCGTGAACCGGCGAGGCCGCATCCGCGCCGCCGTTCGCAAGGTTTTCGGAGTCTGAACCGGCGACCACGATCCGCGCCGAGCTCGATCCCGATGCTGGCGATGTCGAGGTTCGGGCCTTAGACTCTCCCCGTCGTGCGAAGGGCACTCGCGAACCACCCGGCGCCGGGCGCCCTTGCGATCTTGGCCTTTGCGGCCGTCTCGGTCCTTGCGGGATCGCTGCTGGCATCGTGCAGTCATCCGGTGACGATCGAGCCGCGTTCGCCGACGAGATCATCGACCGCGACGCCCGCGTCGAGCCCCGCGCCTGGACTTCGCTCCGACGGCGCCGGCCGCGGACCGTCGGGCGCCGAGTCCGAGCGCCCCGCATCGCCCTCGAACTCGGAAGGTGCCGCAGCCGCGCCGACGGTTCCCGCCGGCGCGGAGCCGTGGTCCTACGACGGCGCCGACGGCCGCGTCTACGTGACCGCGAGCGCGAGGATCCACAGCACGCTCGCGGTTGGATCGCTCGATCGCGCGCTGCCGTCGTTCGTGGAGCGCGCGGTGTCGCACTACCGCACGGCGCTCTGCGAGCTGCCCGCGCCGCGTGATCCGCTCGAGACCTACATCTTCGGCACCCGCTCGCAGTGGGAGCGGCACACGCGCGAGCGCCTCGGCAGTTCCGCGGGCCCGTACCTGGCCATGGGAAAGGGCGGCTTCACCACCGAAGGCGACGCGATCCTCTACGACATCGGTCCGCTCGACACGCTCACGATCATCGCGCACGAAGGCTGGCACCAGTACACGCAGCGCACCTTCAAGCAGCCGCTTCCGCTCTGGCTCGAGGAGGGCGTGGCGTGCTGGATGGAGGCGGTGCGACCCGGTCGCGGTCAGTCGGCGAGCAGTCCGTTCATGCCGTGGCGGAACCACGAGCGCTTCAGCGAGCTTCGCAACGGCGCGCGGCGCGGCGATCTCATTCCGCTCGAAGCGCTGCTCGACTCGTCGCCCGAACAATTCCTGCGACAGGGCAAGGACCGCATGCTGCTCTACTACGCGCAGGTGTGGGCGCTCGTCCACTTCCTGCGCGAAGGCGAGAACGGCCGTTATGCCGAGGCGCTTCGCACGCTGCTGCTCGACGCGTCGGAAGGCACGCTGCACGCGCGCATGCAGAACTCGCAGATCTTCCCGAATTCCAAGGCGCGCTCGATGCATCTGCAGAGCCGCGTCGGCAAGTGGGTCCTGCTCGAGTACTTCAACCCACGCTTCTCCGAGTTCAAGGATCAGTACGAGAAGTTCCTGAAGCAGGTCACGCAGCCCTCGGCGGCGCAGCGCGTCTGGCAGGGCGAGAGCCCGGCGCAGGCGCCGCCGGCGAACTGAGGCCGTGCACGGCGAATCCGCCGACGACTGAGGGTCACGGATCGAAGTCGTTCGAGCTCTCGCCCGCCACGACGCGGCGGATGCGGAGCGGCGGTCACGCTCCGAGGCGAACGCTTGCATCGATTCGATCCGCATCCGACGCGGCGTTTCACCACCGCGCAGCGAGCGGGCCGGAAGCGAATCGATCATCACGCGCCGCGGTTCACTCATGCATCTGGTCGATTCGCTTCCGGACGCGAGCAAGCGGTGGGGAAGGGATTCGAAATCCGAGCGTGGTTCACGCTGCGCTCTCGTCGCGCCGCACCGGGAGCGAGGATCCGAAGCCCGGGCGTGCGAAGCACGCCTGCGACGAAACGGAGGCACGGCTGACCGAGGTTGATCGAGCGAGCAGCGCCTCCGTTTCGGCGCTTCACCACCGCGCAGCGAGTGGACCGAAGGAGAATCGACGCTCCGCTCTCCGCACCAGGTGGATCATCCGGTCGATTCTCCTTCGGGCACGAGCAAGCGGTGGGGAAGGGATTCGAAGTCCGAGCGTCGTTCGCCGTCCGCCCTCGTGACTTCGCGGTCAGGAAGGGATTCGAAGTCCGAGCGTCGTTCGCCGTCCGCCCTCGTGACTTCACGGTTGGAGCGAGGACCGAGTCCCGGCGGGCGAATGAGGTTCGATGGTCGAGGTCGTTCGAGCTCTCGCCCGCCACGACGCGGCGGATGCGGAGCGGCGGTCACGCTCCGAAGCGAAGGCTTGCATCGATTCGATCCGCATCCGACGCGGCGTTTCACCACCGCGCAGCGAGCGGGCCGGAAGCGAATCGATCATCACGCGCCGCGGTTCACTCATGCA
>VGXK01000486.1 GCA_016873355.1 Phycisphaerae bacterium
TTCGATCGCGTGGCGCTGGGCGGTGGGCGGCGCGGCGGCGCTCGTGCTCGTGGCCGGCGGCACGGTCGCGGCGGACGCAACGCTCGAGCGCTGGCGCCCGCGCGGCGTGATCGTCGAGCACGGCGCGATCGTGCGCAAGGGAAACGGCGAAGGCTTCGAGCCCAAGTTCCAGGAGTCGCTCGGCGAAGGCGTCGAGTTCCGCGTGCGCGATCGACGGCCCGGGTGGATCGAGATCGAACTCCCGAACGGCCGGGGCGGATGGATCCGCGAAGCCGACGCGTCGCTCATGTGACGCGCGGCCGCGCGAACGACGCCGTGCCGCGATCGCGGCAACGCCGCAACGGGCTCGATATCGTGCCCGCATGCAGGCGATCCTCTTCGGCGTGCTCGCGGGCGTGGCGTGGGGCGTGGGCGAACTCTGCACGAAACTCGTGCTCAGGTCGGGCCAGGTGGGGCCGGTGAGCGCGATCGCGGTGCGCACGGCCGTGGCCCTTCCGTTGCTCGTCCTGGCGTGGTTCGCCGCCACGCGCGGCCTGCTCGAGCCGCTCGGCGTCGCCGCGTCGCGCGAGCCGGCGTGGTGGCGAGCCGACACGAAGACGCTCCTGCTGCTGATCCTCGGCTCGGGGCTCTCCGCCGGTGCGCTCGGCGTGGGCTTCTTCTATCTCGGCATCGCGGCGGGCGATCTCTCGAAGGTGAAGCCGATCGCGTTCTCGCTCGCGCCGGCGATCGCGGTCGTGCTCGCGTGGATGATCCTGGGGGAAGCGATGAGCGTGCGCAAGATCGCGTCGGTGGCGATGATCCTCGCGGGCGTCGTCCTGCTCACGACGGCGGCGTAGCGTCGTGCCGCCTACGACGCGACCGGCGCCGCGCGCGCGCCGACCGCGTCCGCCGTCGGCAGCAGGATCGGCTCGCCGCACTCGCTGCACACCGGGCTCTCCGTGTGCGTCACGTCGTGTTTGCAGCGGCGGCAGCGCGGCGTCTCGAGATCGAGCCGATACGACAGCCCGCACGCGGAGCACGCGCCGTGGCCGGGTCGCAGTTCGATCGTGTGCCGACAGCGCGGGCATTCGATCGCGCCCGGCACGGCGTTCAGGAGCAGCGAACCCACTTCGGCGCGCCGGTTCACGCGAACGAAGACCGCGATCGCCACGAGAATGCACGCGTCGACCACGAAGCACGCGGCGCCGAGCGCGGCGGCCCCGACGGACTCGACCGTCACCGACGACGCGACGAGCAGCGTGCCCAGCAGGCCCGCCGCAAGGAACGCGATCCGCAGATGCCGCTGCGCCCCGCGAAGGTCGAGCAGGCGCGACGCGTGCCAGATGACGAGCACCATCGAGCCGCTCCAGAGCACGCTCATGATCGCCTCGAGCGGAACGCCCGCGATCGGACTGCCGAGCCACCCGCGAACAGGCCCGAAGAGCATGTACGCGGTCGCGGCGACCGCCCCGATCGGCGGCACGGAAAGCAGCAGCCCCGGCAGCGCCGATTCGTCGCGACTGCGAGCAAGCGCCCCGAGCAGCATCAGGCCGACGATCGCAAGACTGACGCCGAGGATCGGCGGCTCCTCGGCCGCGGCGCCCGGACCCCAGGTCGATCCGATCACGATCATCGGGGCGCAGAGCATCAACGCGATCGCGGAGATGCAGATCACCGCGATCGGCAGCCTCCACGACGGCAGGAACGGCGCCGCGAAGAGGGCCGCCACGGTCGGAAGCAGCGTGATCGAGCCGAAGAGGGCCCCCAGGAGCAGCCGCTCGCCCACATCCGATCCTCCGCGATCGACGAGCCAGATTCCCAGCACGAGCGCCACCGTCTCGACGCCGAGGTAGACGAGCGCCGCCGTGGCTCCGAGCTTCAGATTCGGTCGCTCCGCGAGTCCCATGAGCGGAATCGAGAGCAGGCCGATGGCGCCGGCGAGCACGCCGGTGCCGATGACGCGGCCGATCGTCTCCCATGATTCGGAGAGCGCCCCGAGCACGGCCCCGATGGCGATGAAGGCGAGCAGCCCCAGCACGATCCGCAGCGTCCACGCCCGGGTTCGCATGGCGGAAGCGTAGCGGACGGGCACACCACGAGCGGTGCCGCGGTGCCGCGGCGCAGCGGCGAGGCGGATTCGCGACCAGCCCGCGGCGACGCCCTCCGCGCCGCCGTCGAGCGAGACTCGGACTCGCTTGCCGCCGCGGAATGCCCCGCTATACTTGCACCGTGA
>VGXK01000487.1 GCA_016873355.1 Phycisphaerae bacterium
AACCGAACCTCAGCGACGGCGCCCGCGGCATCACGCTCGTCGAATCCCGCGACGCGCTCGTGCCGACCTACGAGCGAGTGATCGAACGGTGGGGCGCCTCGCACCTGCAGGAGTGGATTCCCGACGGCGGCGCGCAGTGGAAGTCGGACATCCTGATCGGCGCGGAGGGGTCGGAACTTGGGCTCTTCACCTGTCGCAAGATCCGCTACTTCCCGGTGAAGGGCGGATCGAGCACGCTCATCGTCTCGCAGCATCACGCGCAGCTCGACGCCGACGTGCCGAAGCTCGCGCGGCAGCTCGGGTGGTACGGGTTCGCCGACTTCGACTTCATCGTCGATCCGCGCGACGGCGTGGCCAAGCTCATGGAGTGCAATCCGCGCTTTCCCGAGTCGCTCGCCGTGAACGTCTTCGCGGGCGCCGACTTTCCGTGGGCGCTCTACCAGCTCGCGAGCACGGGCCGCGCCGACGCGTTGGGACCGTGGCGCGAGGGACGCTTCGCGCGCTTCCTGGTGGGCGACGTCATGTGGTTTCTCAAGTCGGAGGATCGCTGGCGCGCCTCACCGAGCTGGTTCCGGTTCCTCGATCGGGATCTCACCTGGTACGTGGAGAAGTGGAACGATCCGGGACCGACGATCTGCTTCCTGCTCGAGGCGATCCGCACGATGATCTCGCCCTCCGAGCACGCGAATCGATTCGACCGCGGCTTCCGGCCGGGCGCGGCCGGCGACGCATCGCGGAGCGCCGCGCCGTGAAGGTGCTGTACATCCATCAGTTCTACGCCGGCGCCGACGCGCCGGGACCCGAACAGCCGCGCGAGCTCGTGCGCACGCTCGCGTCGCGCGGGCACCGCGTGGAGGTCGTGGCGTGCGACTTCAACGCCTACAACGAGCAGACCGAGGCGGAGGAGCAGCGCAGCGATCCGTCGGGCGGTTCCGTGCGCGTGCATCGGCTGCGCGCGCCGCGGAACCTGCGCGCGAGCCTGCGCAAGCGCTTCGCCACCTACACGCGCTTCGCCTGGGCGGCCGACCGGTTCGGCCGGCGCCTGGAGAAGCCCGACGTGATCATGGCCACCATCCAGCCGCTGTTCGCCGGCTACGCGGCCCTGCGACTCGCGCGGCGCTGGCGCGTGCCGTTCCTGCTCGAGTTGCGCGACCTCTGGCCCGACGCGCTGCTCGCGAAGGGGGCGATCGCGCGATGGCAGGCATCGCTGCTCGAGATGCTCGCGCGGCGCATCTACCGCGGAGCGGATCGCATCGTGAGTCTCACGCCCGGCATTCGGCGCGAGCTCATCGACAAGGGCATTTCCGCCGACCGCATCGATCTCTTCCCCAACGGACACCGCGCGGCCGCGTTCGCGGGCGCCGCGGCGAACCGCGACGCGGTGCGGCGCCAGTACGGCTGGGGCGATCGCTTCGTGGCCGTCTACGCCGGCACGCACACGGAGGTCACCGCCGTCGACGTGCTCGTGCTGGCGGCGGCGCGGCTGAACGATCGGCGTGACATCCGCATCGACCTCTTCGGCACGGGGCAGACCAAGCGCGCGGCGATCGACCTCGCGGACCGCTTCGGTCTGCGCAACGTGGTGTTCCACGACCCGGTGCCCAAGTCGCGCATTCCGCAGATCCTCGCCGGCGCGGACGTGGCGCTCATGACGCTCTTCCAGAGCCCGCTCATCCACATCTACTTCGAGAACAAGCTCATCGACTACATGGGCGCCGGCAAGCCGATCCTGGCCGCCATGGACGGCGTGCAGGGACAACTCATCGAGCGCGAGGGCGCCGGTCGCGTGGTGCCTTCGCTCGACGACGCGGGGCTCGCGCGGCTCATTCGCGCGGCGGCGGACGATCCCAAGTCCCTCGCGCCGCTCGGCGCCGCGGGGCACGCGTACATCCGCGCCAACCTGTCGCAGGAAGTGATCCTCGATCACTACATCGGCGTGCTCGAGGCGATGGCACGCGGCGAGCTCGCACGGGTGCCGGTCTGGGACCCGATCGGCATCGCGTGATCGCGTCGACCTCGCGACGAGCGGGGCTCCCGCGCGCCGCGTCGACCGCGAGAGCGGTGACGACTCAGGCGTAGCGAGCTGGCGTTGGCGAGACTAGAGCGGTGACGACTCAGGCGTAGCGAGCTGGCGTTGGCGAGACGAGTGTGGCAAGGAGGGCGAAGCAGGCGGATCTAGAGGATCCGCCGATGGAGCCCGACGATGC
>VGXK01000488.1 GCA_016873355.1 Phycisphaerae bacterium
CCGCCGCCTGCGCCAACCGCGCCCGCCGCTTCGCCGCCGAAGAACGCGCCCGCGCCTTCCGCGGCGCCTTCGCCGCCTGCGCCCCGCGACGAGCCGGCCCCGGACGCACCCGTCGACGCCGAGACCGACGCGCCCGTGAAACCTCGCCGCGTCTGGATCTTCATCGATCGCTACAAGGAGACCTGCGGCACGGTCGAGTTCGAGGACGAAGGCACCATCGTGCTGAAGGATCGCAACGGCGCGTTCTCGAACCTCTCGAAGGGTCGGCTCATCGCCATCATCCCGCTCGTCGACGTGCCCGAGGGCGGGCAGGACGGCGTGATCCATCGCCGCGACCAGACGACGATCCGCGCCAGGATCCTGAGCGACGGCTTCGACGGCGTCGACTACGAGGTCGCGGGCATCCGCAACCACCTGCCGCGCGATCTCGTGGTCCGCGTCACGCTCGAAGCGAGCTTCGACGAGAAGTACGCGCGCTTTCGCGACGCGATCAAGCCGAACGAGGTCGACAAGCGCATCACCTTCGCGCGCTGGCTCTTCGACGAGAAGCGCTTCGAACTTGCGGCCGAGGAACTGCGCTCGCTCACGAAGGAATTCGACGTGCCGGACGCCCGCGAACTGCTGCGGCAGGTCGAGGCGCAGCTTGCGATGGAGCGCGCGTCGCAGGGTCGACGCGGGTCCGGCGAGTCGACCGGAAGCACGGGAGCGACGGGCGATTCCGAGGAATCCGGAGCGTCCGGGGGCGCCGGCGCCGATTCCGCGAACGACTCGTCGCAGCGCTCCGGCGATCGCTCCCAGGCCGAGCCGCGCCGCAGCCAGCGAGTCGATCTCAAGGACGTGCTGCCCTCGCGACTGCTCTCGCCCGACGACGTGAACATCATCCGCGTCTACGAGGTCGACCTGTCGAAGCCTCCGCGCGTGGTGATTCCGCCCGACGTGATCCGCGATCTGCTCACGCGCTACGGCTCGAGCTCGATGGTTCCCGCCGGCGGCGAGGAGCGGAACCGCATGTTCAACTGGGATCCGGTGCGCGTGCTGAAGCTGCTCTACGACCTCAAGGCTCGCGACCTCTATTCGCGCGTGCAGATCGCCTCGGAGCCGTGGGCGCTCAACCAGTTCCGCACGAAGGTGCACGACGCGTGGGTCATTCCGAACTGCGCCACGAGCCAGTGCCACGGCGGCATCGAGGCGGGCCGCTTCTTCCTCCATCGACGAAACAGCAGGGAGGAGCGCGTGCGCTACACGAACCTGCTCATCCTGCTGCGCTCGAAACTCGATCACCCGCTCGTCGACTTCGAGGATCCCGAGTCGAGCCTCGTCATTCAGCACGCCATGCCGCGCGACGAGGCCCGCTACCCCCATCCGGACGTGAAGGGGTGGAAGCCGATCTTCACGGGAACCGCCCGCGCATTGAAGGCCGACACCATGAAGTGGATCCGCGGCATGTACAAGCCGCGCCCCGAATATCCGGTCGACTACGAGCCTCCGATGCTCGACGCGATCGACCGCACCGCGGACCCGGGCGAGCCGGTCGAGCGTTGAGGGTGTATTCTCGGCTCCTCCCATGATCGACCACCTGCGACTTCCCGCCGTCCGCTCCCGCGCGGCCGCGTTCGCGCCACCGCTCGCGCTCGCCATGCTCGTTTCGCTCGTCGCGTGCGAGGATTCGCAGAGCGCCGCGCAGCGGCAGCTCGCCGAGAAGGTTGAGCAGACGATCGCGGCGAGCGAGAAGGCGCTGCCCGGCGGGCGCATTCCGGACACCACCGAAGCGGCTCTCGCGGCGGCGGGGCAGCTTCGATCGCTCGCGCAGAGCCTGGCGTCGACGCAGGGAGGCACGCCGGCGCAGCGAAGCGCCGCCATGCAGCTCGCCGCGGGACTCGCGCGCAAGGCCGCGGAAATCGACCTCACGATCGCCGTCGACCTCGAGGCTCAGCATCGGCTCGAGCGTTTGGCCGTCTCCCGCGCGGCGGCCGCCGCCGCGGGACTCGAGGCGCTCGCGGGACCGCTCGATCGGATCGACTTCGCGTCGTCGCGCACGCAGCTCAAGTCGCAGAAGGAGATGGCGGAAGGACAGCTCCGCCAGCTCCAGACGCAGGTGCGCACGCTCGAGAGCGCCGTGGCGCAGGTCGATCGCCAGTTGTCCGAGACGGAGGCGGAAGCGGCCCGCATCGACCTCGAGGCGGAGCAGCTCCGGGCGCAGGCG
>VGXK01000489.1 GCA_016873355.1 Phycisphaerae bacterium
CGTCGATGCGCAGTCCTCCCGTTCCGCCCTTGAACCCGTGGTGGGTGCCCGCCGCGGATTCGTTCCCGGCGCGAGCGATCGCGTAGCAGTCCCGAAGCGGAGGCGAGCCCTGCCAACCTTCGCAGAGCGACGAACGGGCGGGATTGAGAGGCCCCGCGTTGAAATCCCCCATCACGATCACCGGCATCCGCTCCGCCTCGCGCGCGAGGAACTTCGCGATCACCTTGGCGCCGTTCTCGCGAGCCTCCTGACTTCGATCGTCCAGGTGCGTGTTGACCACCATCACGAGTCGGCCGCTGCGGGTCTCGCGCAGAACCGCCCAGGTGGCGATTCGCGGCGACGCGGTCTTCCAGTCGCGGCTTCCGGGAACGCTCGGCGTTTCGCTCAGCCAGAAGGTGCCGCTGCGGCCGTCGACGAGGCTCCAGCGGCGCCGGTCGTAGAAGATCGGCGTCGACTCCCCTTCCGCGGAACTCGCCTCGCGGCTTCGCCCGATCGAGCCCCACGCGGGAAGCCCCTCGACGAGTTCGCGGCGCTGCGAGGGCAGCACCTCCTGCAGGCCGATGAAGTCGGCGCCCGAGTCGAGCAGGTGCTGGATGGCACGATGTCGACGCGCGCCCCACGCGTTCTCCGCGTCGGTGCGGTTCTCGAAGCGGATGTTGAAGCTCACCACGCGGATCGGCGGCTCGGCGCTCGGCGGCTCGGCGCTCGGCGGCTCGGAGTTCGGCGTCGCCACGACGGGCGGCGCGGCGCTCGCGGGCACGGCAATCGCCGCAACGAAGGCCAGCGCGGCGCTGAGCAGGACCCGCGTCATGTCGGCACGATACCGCGCGGCCCTACTTCTCCTCGTAGTCGAGGGAGATGCCGAAGGTCTCGCGAATGCCGCGCAGCGCGACCATCGCGAGCACGAGCACGACCACGCCGCCGATCGCCGCGGACATCCAGATCGCCTCGGCTGGCGGACGGCCGGCCCTCACGAGCTGCTCCTCGAGGAACTTCCAGAGCAGGAAGCTGCCCGCCGCCGACCATCGCACCACGTTCGGCGCAGTCGTGGCTGCGGTGGCGCGCAGATTCGTTCCGAACTGCTCCGCCGCGCTCGTGACGAAGACCGCCCAGTAGCCCGCGCCGAATCCGAGGAAGACGACGACGCCGTCGAAGATCGCGGGACCGCTCGGCGCGATCGTGAAGTACGCGAGCACTCCCAGCCCGGTCAGAACGTGGAACGCCACGATGGCGCGACGGCGCGAGCGCAGGAACTGGCTGAGCAGTCCGCTGCACAGGTCTCCCGCCGCCAGCCCGATGTAGCACCACATCACCGACCGGCCGGGACTCGGCTTGTTCTCGCCGACGAGGCCCATCGATCCGCCGATCAGGTCGCTGTACTTGACGAGCGTTCCCACCACGAACCAGATCGGCACCGCGATCAGCACCACGCAGAGGTAGCGCTTCGCGCGCTCGAACGGCCAGAAGAGCTTCCAGAACGCGCCGCGTCCGGCGACGTGCCGCTCCTGCACCTTGCGGAACATGCCGCTCTCCACGACGCCGATTCGGAGCACGAGCAATCCGAGACCAAGCGCGCCGCCGATCACGAATGCGGTGCGCCAGGTGGTATGGAGCGTCACGAAGTAGCCCGCGACCGCGCCGAGAATCCCGATCGTGGCGATGATCGTCGTGGCGTAGCCTCGCCACTCCTTCGAGACGAGCTCGGACACGAGCGTGACGCCGGCGCCGAGTTCGCCCGCCAGTCCGAAGCCCGCCACGAAGCGCAGCACCTCGTACTGGCGGATCGCGGAACCGAGGCCGATCGCGTGCAGGAAGCCGAGCGGGCCGTTCGGATCGACGTCGGTAATCGCGCCGTTGAGCAGGTTCGCGATCGAGTAGCAGAGGATGGAGCCGAAGAGCACGGCGAGGCGGCCGCGTCGATCGGCGAAGACGCCCCAGACGAGTCCGCCGAGCAGCAGACCCGTCGTCTGAAGCACGTTGTCGAGCCAGCCGCCCCAGTTGGCGAGCAGCTGGTCGATCCTGGTGTCGACGAGCAGCTTCTGCGCCGCGGGATTGTTCGCGAGCTCCGCGAGCTCCGGTTCGAGCGACCGCTTCAGCGCCTCGATCTGCGGCGCGAGCACCTCGAGCAGCGACTGGCGCCGCACGAGCGCGAAGAGCAGCAGGTCGAAGATGTCGACGAAATACCCGAGCGCCGCGACGACGA
>VGXK01000490.1 GCA_016873355.1 Phycisphaerae bacterium
GCGTCTGGCACACGGCGCAGCGCACCGGCGAGCGCGGCTGGCTCGACCCGCGCACGGGGCAGACGAAACACGTGAAGCTCGGCGCGGGATCGTCTCCTCACGGCGTGATCGTGTGGCCCGACGGCGCTCCGTGGATCGCCGACAGCGTCCTGAGCGCTCTTTGACAGCCCTGTAGTAGTGGGCTGGAATTGACGGTCTAGTGGCCACCCTCGAGCGCACGATCCCCGTTCCGCGCGCCGGGTACAGCGGCATCCTCGAGTGGATCGCGACCATCGACCACAAGAAGATCGGGATCCTGTACCTGTACACGACGTTCTCCTTCTTCCTCACCGGCGGACTGCTCGCGCTCGGGATCCGCACGCAGCTCATGTCACCCGACCAGCAGCTCCTCACCGCGGCGCAGTACAACGCCGCGTTCACGATGCACGGAACGACGATGATCTTCCTCGCCGTCGTGCCGCTCTTCACCGGCTTCGCGAACTACTTCATCCCGCTGCAGCTCGGCGCGCGCGACATGGCGTTCCCGCGCCTGAACGCGCTCTCGTACTGGCTGCTCCTCGGCGGCGGGATCATCCTCTACGCGAGCTTCCTCCCGTTCGCCGGGTTCCCCGCGAACGCGGGCTGGACGAACTACGTCCCCCTGTCGGCGAAGCAGTTCTCGCCGCAGCTCGGCGAGGACCTCTGGCTCATCGGCCTCACCGTCCTCGGCTTCTCGTCGATCTTCGGCGCGCTGAACCTCATCGTCACGATCTTCGCGCTGCGCGCGCCGGGTCAGACGTTCCACCGGCTGACGCTGTTCGCCTGGAGCGTGCTCGTGACGAGCTTCCTGCTCGTGCTCGCGATGCCGTTCCTCACCGTCGCCGGGATCATCCTGCTGTTCGACCGGATCGCCGGGACGGCGTTCTTCGCCGTGGAGCAGGGCGCCGACCCGCTCCTCTGGCAGTTCCTGTTCTGGTTCTTCGGGCACCCCGAGGTCTACATCATGATCCTGCCCGGGTTCGGGATCATCTCCGAGATCCTCCCGGTGTTCTCGCGCAAGCCGATCTTCGGCTACAAGATGATCGCGTACTCCTCGGTCGCGATCGGCTTCCTCTCGTTCTCCGTGTTCGTGCACCACATGTTCGTCGCGGGCATCGACACGCCGCTGCAGACCTTCTTCATGGCGTCGACGATGCTCATCGCCGTCCCCACCGGCGTGAAGGTCTTCTCGTGGCTCGGCACGCTCTGGGGCGGCTCGCTGCGCTTCAGGACGCCGATGCTCTTCGCGCTCGGCTTCCTCGCCACCTTCACCATCGGCGGCATCTCCGGGGTCTTCCTCGGCTCGGTGCCGGTGGACTTCCAGCTGTCGGACACGTACTTCGTCGTCGCGCACATCCACTACGTGCTCATGGGCGGCGCGATGTTCACGGTGTTCGCCGGCCTCTACTACTGGATGCCGAAGATGAGCGGCCGCATGCTCAGCGAGCGCCTCGGGCAGATCCACTTCTTCCTGCTCTTCGTGGGCTTCAACCTCACGTTCTTCGTCCAGCACCAGCTCGGCATCGAGGGCATGCCGCGGCGCACGTACCACTACCCGCAGTCACCGGAGTGGGCGACGCTCAACCTCGTCTCGACGATCGGGTCCTACATCATCGCCCTCGCGGTGATGGTGTTCCTCTGGAACTTCCTCTACAGCATCGTGCTGAAGCAGGGCCGCATCGCCGGCGACGACCCCTGGAAGGGCGACACGCTCGAGTGGGCCACCGCCTCGCCGCCGCCGGCGTACAACTTCGCGCGCATCCCCGCGGTCCACAGCGCCCGGCCTCTGAAGGAGGACGTGGCGGCCCACTAGGCTGGCATCAAGTGCCCTCGCGCTCGTACCGCCTCCTCACCTGGACCACCCTCGCCGCCATGACGCTCGTCGTCGTCTGGGGCGGGTTCGTCCGCGTCACCGGCTCGGGCCTCGGCTGTCCCGACTGGCCGCTCTGCCACGGCAAGGCACTGCCGCAGTTCGACGTCACCACGTTCATCGAGTGGCTCCACCGCTTCCTCGCCATCGTCGCGGGCCTCTCGCTCGCCGGGCTCACCCTGTGGACGATCGCGCGCTACCGCGCCGAGCGGGCGCTCCTCGGGCTCACGCAGGTCGCGTCCGCGCTCTACCTGCTGCAGGCGGCCCTGGGCGGGTTCGTCGTCCTCCTCGAGCTGCCCCA
>VGXK01000491.1 GCA_016873355.1 Phycisphaerae bacterium
GCGCGCCCGCGGCGCGGCCGCGAGCGCCGCGTGCCGGCCGCCACGCGATCGAATCCTTCGGGGGCGGCTCCCATCGGGCGAACGACCAGGCGGCGCCGCCGCGCGACGACGCGTCGATCGCTTCGCGGCGCCGCCAGAGCGCCACGCGCGATGCGAGCTCCGGCATCGGGTGGATCGGCACGAGCGTGATCGAGAGCGCCCGCTTCGATCGGCGCAGCGGCGGCTCGACGACGATGCCGCCGAGCGAGGTCGGACCGACCTCCACGCTGTCGACGAGCGTGCCGTCGACGAGCACGGCGCCGACGAAGCCCGGCCCCGCGTCCACGACGAGCGGCTCGCGCGGCGTCGATCGCAGCGTGAGCTCGACCGCCGAATCGTGCGCCGGTCCGGGCGCCCCCGGAACGAACGCGCGGTGCTCGAAGGGATCGAACGGCGGCGGCGTGACGGTTCGGACCCTCGGCCGAAGACGCTCGACGATCCACGCGCCGCGGCCGACGCCGGGCGCCCGTGCCTGGGAGAGGCCTCGGATCGCTCGTCCCTCGTCGATGGCGAGCAGCGTGAGCGTTCGCAGCCTGCCGTGCGCGCCGCCGCGCGGAAGCACGAGCGGCCATCGACGATCGAGGTCGAGCACCGCGAGCGGGCGCCCGTCGAGGAACGCCCGCAGCACTCCGTGCGATTCCGGGCACCAGAGCCTCGCCCCCGCCGCGGCGTCGAATCGGAGCCGGTACCACCCCATGCCGATGCTCGGCGCGTACGCGGCGAGCGATCGCGCCGTCTCGACGCCGGCGAATCGATCGCTCGTGCCGTCGATCAGTTCAGTCGCGTCGGCGCGGAGCCACGGTCCCGGGGCAACGGCGCGCGAGCCTCGACCGGCGCAAGCGGCGCCTCCGCCGCGATCTCGACGATGAGACGACCCCGGAATCGCCTGCATCGAGGACTTCGATTCGATCCGCACCGCTTCGCGGAAGCCGGGCGCGATCACGACGGAGCCGTCGGCCGCGATCGAGTCGGCGCCGATCGTGATGCCTCGCCCGTGGACCCGGATCGAGGCCGCCTGCGCCTCGTTGCAGACGACGAGCGTCAGCCCCGCGTGGCTGAGGATCGCGGGCCTGGCGCCCGCGCGAGACTCCGGCACCTTCACGGTGATCTCGCTTCCGCCGATCGAGAGCGGCGACGAGGCGCCGGCCACGCCTCGCAGCACGAGCATCGATCGATCGATGAAGTCGACGGGCGCCAGCGCGGAGTGATCGAGCCGGGCGCGGCCGCCGAGATCGAGATCGATCGCCACCCAGGTGACCTGCGATTCTCCGAGCACGACCGGGAGTCGAACGCCGGAGGAGGTCACGAGCGTCACGCGTGCGGATTCGGTCGATCGCGACGACCGGCGCAAGGACGAGCGTCGCGACGACGGCGCCGACGATCGATCCGGCCGCAGCAGGAACGCCACGCTGCCCGAGCTCGACGATCGCGAGATCACCACCGGCACTTCGGCGCCCGCCGACTCCGGGTCGACGACGATCGATCCGTTCGCGCCGTTGCCGGCGAGCAGCGATCCGAAGCGCGACGCGAAGAGCGAAAGCGGCACCACGGCGCCGAGCGACGGCGCGGAGTCGCCGTCGGCCGAAACGAGTCGCGGAACCACCGCGTCGGACAGCATCGCTCCGCGACGGTCGACCCCCGCGGGAAGCGATCGATGCCGCTCCGGTCCGGCGTGCCCGACGATCGGCTGACCGCCTCCCGCAAGCACGCTCGCCATCTGCAGCAGCAGCGACTGCTCGCCGGACCCGTCGCGCGTTCCGGGGTCGCCCGCCTGCGCGTGCGCTCCTGCGCGCGAATCGCTGCGACGACCGTCGTCGCCGCGGCGACCGGCGCGGCGCAGCGAGCGCTCGCTCGTGATCTCCACGATCGCGGGCGCGCCCGGCTGCGCGGCGTGAAGCTGCCTGGCGTGGCTGAAGAGATTGCGCTCGCCCTCCCAGAGCTCGGTCACTTCGTCGATCGAGGTCCAGAGCCCGTTCGACGCGAGCATCGGAAGCTCGATCCCGCCTTCGCGCACGAAGCGACGAAGCTCGCGCAGGTAGGCGGCGCCGGCCTCGTCGCCGCAATTCCACTCGTGCTCGATCTGAAGCGCCACGAGGCCGCCGCGGGTCGCGCTCGCGCCCGCGCCGCCGC
>VGXK01000492.1 GCA_016873355.1 Phycisphaerae bacterium
TGTTCGTGCCGATCGCGAGGGCCCAGTTGGAACCGAGCCGGGTCTTCGGCCAGACGACGGCGAAGAACGCCTCCATGACCACCGGATGCGGTTCGATTCCGGAGAATGCCACGAGCGCTCCGCCGACCGGCTGACTGCCCGGAAGCGTGGGGTCCGGATTGGGCGCGAGCACGCGCTGATCGGGCAGCGTTCCCACCGTCGAAGGGTCGTAGCCGATCGAACCAAGGAGCGTCTGGCGGCCGTATCGTGACGCGATTCCGTTCGTGAGGAACGGCGGAATGCCCTGCAGTCCGCGCCGCGAGGTGGCCGCATTCGCGGCGAGGCTGGCGGCCATGGCGTCGGTCACCTTCTCCGACTCGAGCGCCGTGTCGACGCCTTCGCCGTTCGCGCCGAGAATGCTCCGGGGCCGGAACGAACCGGTCAGCGTGCGGAAACCGTTCGCCGGCATGTCGCTTCCCACCTGATGGCGGTCGGCGTAGCTGAAGACCGTGCGGATCGGGGGCGTGGCGATCTGGCCGTCGTCGTCGAAGCGGTACTCGTACTTGAGCGCCCGCAGCGCGAGGCGCCGGAACTTCTCCGTCCACTCGCGCGTGTTGAAGGCGTGGTCGAAGGAATTGACGATGGGCCTTCCGCTCGAATCGAAGTCGCCGCGGCGGCCGAGGCCGTTCGTACCCATGCGGCCGAAGATGCCGTAGATCGGATCGAGCACCGGCAGGGTCTGGGCGCCGGTTCCGTCGGCGCCGACCAGGTTCTCGTCGAGCGGGGCGCGGAGATCGAGCTTCGAGTTCCAGATCATGAAGTCGTGGCGGGCCGTGTCGAGATCGCGCGCGTCGACGACTCCGTCCCAGTTGGCGTCGCCGGCGACGAGGCGGATCACTTCGGGTCGCCAGCCGCCGGTCGTGAAGAGCGCGGTGGGTGCCACGGCGCTGTAGGCGGGCGCGGTGGCGTTCGCGAGGTCGATCTCGAGCTGGGACAGCGACGGATAGGCGTAGACCAGGTCGTCGACTCCCGGCGGCCCGTACCAGGGAAGGATCTCGCCGGGCGAGATCGGTCGCAGGTGGTCCGGCACGCTCGCACTCGGGTGGGCGATCGACCCGCCCTTGCCTTCCACCTTCCACCAGCGGGTCCAGAGTGCCGGAGGAAGCATCTCGTTGCGGGCGGAAGAGACCGTGGTGAGAGGACGGCGATTGTCCGCGAGCAGTTCCGGAAGCGTGAGCTGCTTGCCGGTCCATTCGGTCGACTCCTCCCGACTCTGGCTGGAGCGGAGGAACGCGTAGGTCTGTCCTTCGTTGTTCAGCGCGTACTCGAGGCGGCTCAGGATGAACGGCTGGTTCTGCCCGTGGTTCATCCGCAGTTCGACTTCATCCTCGGGACCGAAGGGAACGAGCCGCGAGTCGTAGCCGGAAGGCGCGTAGGCGCTGCTCGTCGTGTCGATCACCTCGGGCTGCGGCAGCAGCGCGTTCGGCGAGTGCAGGTAGCGCACGACGCCGTCGTCGAAGGCGGCCTTGAAGTTGTGCAGACGCTCCGCCTGGCTGCGAAGCTGCTCCGGGAAGAGCAGCGCCGCGCCCGGCGTGCCGGCGTCGCTCGCCACCACGCCGCGCTCGCGCAGGAAGGAGGACGAATCCTCGTCCGCATCGGCCCACTTGGCCGTGTCGAACGCGACGGTCATGGTCGGGCTCGAGGCGTAGGCGCCCGTCGGGTACGAGTTGTCCGGCGTGTTCAGATAGCCGACCGGCGTGTCGTTGTTGCCGTCGAGCGACGTGACGAGCGAGAGATCCGCCGGCGTGTGCCCGCGCGTCTCGCGCAGCGCCGGCACCGGGTTCGCGCCCGACGCGGCGAAGTTGCGCCGCTGGAAGCGCGTGGCGACGTTCAGGTTCAGCAGGCCCGAGTTGTCGATGATTCGCACCGAGACGAGCTGCCGTACGCCGCGATCGATCGAGCTGGGCGCGAGGTACCAGTAGCTGTCGGTGATGCCGTCTCCGTCGGTGTCGGAGAAGACTCGCTCGATCTGGTTGCGGATCGTGTTGTTCGCGTCGTCGGGAACGCCGCCGACCGTGAAGCGGGTCGGCCCCGCGTCCGTCGGTCGCGTTCCGGGGGAGAGAATCGTTCCCGTGTCGAACGGATCCGCCAGGCGGATGCAGTTCGGCAGCATGAGCGACGGATCCGGC
>VGXK01000493.1 GCA_016873355.1 Phycisphaerae bacterium
TGATCTGGGCGGCGGAGACGGCGTGTTCGCTGCGTCCGCTCGCGGCGGCCACACTCATCGAGCGCGGGCTCGAGCGCGGAAGCGATCCGGTGCGCACCGAGTTCACGGTGAGCGTGGAGAGCGAAGGCGGCTCGTGGTTTCCGCATCTCACCGCCATGCCGCTGCTCGAGCAGGTGGAAGTGGTGCGCACGCGGCCGCCGCGCATCCGCATCGACGCGTCGGAGCGCCGAATGGCGCCGCCTCGCGCGCTGCACGCGCGGCAGGGGTTGTGGCGAGCGCACTTCGCGGGATATCGAGGCGAGCCGCCGGGAGTGGCGGCGCTGATCGTCTGCGAGGCGGGCCGCGCCATGGGCTATCGCGTGCAGTCGATCTGGCACACCGTGCCGATCGGTCCGGGTCGCCGCTCGTGGTCGCAGGTGCTGTTCACGAGACCGGCGCCGGGGGAGGAAGCGGTGATTGCCACGGGCGTTCCCTACGGCGAAGCGGACCTCGTGCTCGGCGTCGACGCGGTCGAGTGTCTGCGCGCGCTCGGTCCCGATCCGTTCCTGCGCGTGGCGAGCCCGGAGCGCACGCACGCCGTCATCAATCACGGCGCGCTGCGGGACCAGGTGGACGACGCATCGCTCGCGGCCGCGTCGCGAGTCGCCGATGCGGCGGCGCTCGTCTGCAGGCCCGACGGCGTCTTCACGGCGGACGCGGCCAGGCACATGCGGCGCACCTTCCTCACGGATCGGCTCGTCGATGTGGCGTTGCTCGGCGTGGCGTTCCAGCGAGGGCTGCTGCCGGTGAGCGTCGAGGCGATCGAGGCGGCGCTTCGGCGGGCGGAGAGCCGCGGCTTCGGCCGCTCGCAGGAGGCGTTCGACGCGGGGCGCCGATTCTCGGCGAAGCCCGAGGCGCGGCAGCGCGAGCTGCGCGAGAGCGTGGAACCGCTGCCGAGACTCGCGCGGCGGCTCGTGCTCGAGCTTGCGCGAGACGGCGGCACGGGTCGGCGCACCTCGGCGCGCCTGCGCTGGATTCTCGAAGCGCAGCTCTCGCGCATGACCGAGCTGCACTTCACGGAGGAGGGGCGGGCGGCGCAGCGGGACCTGGTGGTGGCGCTCCACCGCGCGGTCATGTTCGGCGGAATCAGCTACGCGCAGCGGCTTGCCGAGCAGGTGGCGTCGGTGCATCGCGCGGATCCAGACATCGACGGCAAGGAATGGACGCGACTCTGCGTGCTTCCGCTCGCCGAGCTCTGGCTGCCGCGAGACCTTCTCTATGTGACGACGATGAGCACGAGCATCGAGCAGCATCGGCGCACGCGCGAGCAGCTCGAGATTCGGCTCGCGCGAGGCGATCGCATCGAGCGGCGCTACCTGAATCGAATCGAGGGCACGGGATTCGGGCGTCGATTCCGGCTCGACTTCCGTTCGAGCGATTGGCCGGCGCGACTCGTGCGCTCGCTTCGCGGCCTGGTGCCGGTGGCGGCGCGAGGATCACCGGAGGATCGTCAGCGGCGTGATGCGCTCGTCGGTCTGCTCGATCGGGCCTGCGGCGAACCGCGGCACGCGGCGCACTGGGCGTCGGTGCTGCGGCAATTGCACGAGCGCGCGCTCGACGGCCGCATCCGATCGCTCACGCTCGAGGAATTCGAGAGCCTTGCGCGGCGCGTGTGAGCGCCGCCGCGCGAGACTCCCTCGGTGATGCCGAGCGAGCGGCGCGTTCGAGCGCGCCGGCGCTCACGACCATGCGCCCAGCAGCGTGCCGAGATCGGAGCCGTCGACCGCTCCGTCGTCGTTGAAATCCGCGTGGCACGGATCGTGGGCAGGGCATTCGCCCCACGTGCCCAGCAGAGATCCAAGGTCCGAGCCGTCGACGTCGCCGTCGCCATCGAGATCGCCCTCGACGAGCGGACGAATCTGGATTCCGTTGATCCCCGACTGCACGAATCCGTTGAAGAGACCCGAATGAAGGCCGATGGTGCCGTCGCTCACGCTCACCGTGTGCCGCGAGTACGTGACGGAGAGTTCGTGATGTCCCGGCCACGCGCCGCCCACGAATTCCGGCCCCTCGTTGGCGAAGTCGACGCGCGTGCGGCTGTCGAGCGCCGGATTGTTCGGCGTCATGGCGTAGATGAGCACTTCGTAGTCGCCGGCGGGAAGGTTGTTGATCCAGATGCAGA
>VGXK01000494.1 GCA_016873355.1 Phycisphaerae bacterium
ACGACCGCGCCGCGCCGAACGAGCGCGCCGCGCCGAACGACCGCGCCGCGCCGGACGAGCTCGCCGAGCCCTCCGATCGCATCGACCGAGCCGTGCGCAGCGAGCGCGAGATCGTCGCGATCCACGACTTCGTGCGCGAGGCCACGCGCGGCGCCGGCCGCGACGCCGGCTCGCTCGGTCATCGTCGCGCTCTCGCCTCGGAACTCGTGCGCACCACGCTGCGGCTCGTGAACGAGAACTTCGATCTTGCGCAGCTCCGCCTGATCTCGCTCGCGGTGAAGGAGATGCGCGTGGCGTACCACCTCTTCAACCGCTACCGCGGCGTGCGCAAGGTGAGCATCTTCGGCTCGGCGCGCACGCCGCCGGCGCACCCGGACTACCACGCCGCCCGCGATTTCGGCGCCGCGATGGCCGCGGAGAACTGGATGGCGATCACCGGCGCCGGCGACGGCATCATGCGCGCCGGGCACGAGGGACCGCACCGCGAGGCTCGCTTCGGCCTCTCGATCCGGCTGCCCTTCGAGACGAACGCGAACGAGTTCATCCAGGGCGATCCGAAGCTGCTCGCGTTCCGTTACTTCTTCACGCGCAAGCTCATGTTCGTGAGCCACTCGGACGCGGTCGCCGTCTTCCCCGGCGGCTTCGGCACGATGGACGAGATCTTCGAAGTGCTCACGCTCGTGCAGACGGGCAAGAGTCCGATCGTGCCGATCGTGCTCGTCGAAGGCGCGGGACCCGACGGACAGCCGCTCGGATACTGGCCGCGATGGGAGCACGGCGTGATCGACAACCTGCTCCAGCAGGGCTGGATCAGTCCCGAGGATCCGGGTCTCTACGAGGTGGCGAAGTCGCCGCGCGACGCGGTCGACCGGATCGTGCGCTTCTATCGGCGCTACCACTCGAGCCGCTACGTGGACGACCTGCTCGTGCTTCGGCTCAAGCGCCCGCTCTCGCCCGAACAGCTCGCGCTCGTGAACCACGAGTTCATGCCGCTCGTGCGCGAAGGCGAGATGACGCAGCAGGGACCGCTCGACAGCGAGGATGAGCATCCGACGCTTCCGCGCCTGGTCTTCCATCACACGAAGCGTGCGTACGGACTCGTGCGCAAGCTCATCGACCGCGTGAACGAGCTTCCAGACGAGGAGGTCCCGTGGCCGTGACGCGAGCCATTGCGGCGCTCCTGCTGCTCGCGGGATGCCAGGAGCCGGAACTCGCGGTGAACAGCCCCGTGCCGCTCGCGGGCGCCGGCGACTTCGCCGACTCGCGCGTGCGCGGCGGCGACAACGGTCTCGAAGTGATCCGCTGGTCGGCGCCGTGCGATTCGTCGCATGCGGTCGACGTGCTCGACGCGGCCGGCAAGGGCGGCACGCTTCCGCCCGAGACGATCGAGCGCCTGCGGCGCAACGGCCTGATGGTGGCGGAGATCCCCACCGATCGGCTTCCCGAGGTGCTGCAATCGCTCGGCGGCACGCTCGCCGATCTGCGCCACTGGCACGGACAGATCGGCGAATGGCGCGAGCTGGTGCGCGTGGACCTGCGCGGCGGGCAGGCGATCTTCACCGGCGATCGCGTGCGTCCGCTCGGCATGAGCACGGTGAGGCTCTCGATGCGCGGCTGGACGGTTCCCATGGAGGACGGCGGTCTCTTCTGGTTCGAGTTCGTGCCCCATTCGGCTGCGCGGGACTCGGCGGCGCTGGCGCTCGGTTCGTCGCGCGATCGATTGCGCGGCGAAGCGTTCCCGGAGGCGGGACTCTCGGTGGTGCTCGACTCGGGATGGTCGCTCGTGCTCTGCCCCGACATTCCCGCGCCGGCGCCCGCGGAGGAATCCGCGGCGGCGCCGCGCCCGCCCGCGGAGCCGCCGCCCACGCTCGGTGCGCTGCTGCTTCCGGTCGAGCGGCTTCCCCCGCTTCCGGGTCAGCCGCCGCAGGAGCGCACGCCCGTCTTCGTCTTCATTCCGAGACTTCCCGACGCGCTCGTGCCGCTGCCGGTCGAGCGGCCGAGCGGCGACTCCCCCGCCGCAGCGCCGGCGGTCTCGGGCGATCGCGCCGCGAGGGCGACGATCGCCGTGACGGAGCGTCCGTCGTGAAGCCTCGCACGCTCATTCGAGACGCGATCGGGCGCTCGCGCGAGCGACGCCGACATCGACGCAAG
>VGXK01000495.1 GCA_016873355.1 Phycisphaerae bacterium
CCCTCATCTTCACGCAGTACCGCCAAATGGGTCACCTGCTCGTGGCGATGATCCGGCGCGAGCTCGATCTCGAAGCGCTCTTCCTGCACGGGGGAACGCCGCAGGGTCGTCGAGATCAGCTCGTCGATCGCTTCCAGTCCGGCGACCCGTCGTGCCCGGTGTTCATCCTCTCGCTCAAGGCCGGCGGCGTCGGCCTCAATCTCACCGCCGCGAACCACGTCTTCCACTACGACCGCTGGTGGAATCCGGCGGTGGAGAACCAAGCCACCGATCGCGCGTTCCGCATCGGGCAGATGCGACGCGTGAACGTGCACAAGCTCATCTCGGCCGGCACGCTCGAGGAGCGCATCGACCAGATGATCGAGCAGAAGACGGAGCTCGCGGCGCAGATCATCGGCGCCGGCGAGGCGTGGCTCACCGAGCTCTCGACCGGCCAACTCCGTGATCTGCTCTCGCTTCGGCACAGCTCGCTCGAGGTGACCGCATGAGCGACTCGACGAGCGGACCCACGCCGCAGGGACCGACGCCGCAGGGCGGCGATCGCGCCGCGCGGAAGCCCGACGCGCCGCATCGCGTGCGCCACGGCATCCGTCTCAAGCGCAAGGAAGGTCTCGAGACGCTTCCCGAGCCGGCACGGCGCTGGCTCGACCTCGTGGAGCACGCGGCGTCGCTCGACGCGCGACTGCTCGGTCTGGAGTACGCGTTGGCGGGCCAGGTCGCGTCGCTCACGCTCGCAGCCGGCGCGATCGACGCGCTCGTCCAGGGCCGCGCGCCGCGCCCCTACCCGGTGCGCATCGAGTGCCGCGTGCTCGAGCGGAACGAATGGGATGCGGTCGTCGCGGCCATGGCGCAGGAGGCGATCTTCGCCGCCAAGCTTCTCACCGGCGAGCTGCCCGCGTCGATCGAGGCGCCCTTCGCGGCCGCCGGTCGCTCGCTCGTTCCCGCCGATCGCGCCGAACTCGTCTGGACCTGCCCGTGCGGCGACCCGCTTCCGTGCAAGCACGTCGTGGCGGCGGCGATTCTCACGGCGGAACGGATCGAGGTCGATCCTCCCGTGCTGCTCTCGCTGCGAGGACTTGCGGTCGATCGACTGCTCGATCGACTTCAGGACGCGCGCTCGCGACGATCGGTCGGCGGAGCAGTCAGCTCGTCGCGCGGCGCTCCGTCGCCGACGCACAGCGGCATTCCCGGCGCACCGGTGCTGCCGCCGATCGAGAGCTGCCTGCACGATTTCTGGCGGCCGGGTCGTCAGCTCGCCGACTTCGACGCGGCGCCGCCCGGTCATCACGCGCCGCACGCGCTGCTGCGGCGGCTCGGCCCTTCGCCGCTCGGCGGAAGATTCCCGCTCGTCGGACTGCTCGCGAGCGCCTACGACACGATCCGCGCCGCGGGACTCAAGTGGCAGGAGCAGGGTCCGGCGTGAGCGGCTACCAGGCGCATCGGCCGCATCCGTGGCACGGACTCTCGGCCGGGCCGGAGCCGCCCGGCCGCGTGCATGCGTTCGTCGAGATCACGCCCTTCGATCTCGTGAAGTACGAGGTCGACAAGACGAGCGGGTACCTGCGCGTCGATCGTCCGCAGCGTTCGAGCGCCACCGTGCCCACGATCTACGGCTTCATTCCCCGCACCTTCTGCGGCACGCGCGTGGCGGCGATCGCGGGCGCGGCGGCCGGCGACGGAGATCCGCTCGACATCTGCGTGCTCTCCGAGCGTCCGATCGATCGCGCCGAGATCATTCTCGACGTGCAGGTGGTCGGCGGGCTGCTCATGATCGATCGCGGCGAAGCCGACGACAAGATCGTGGCGGTGCTGCGCGACGACGCGATCTGGGCGCAGGCTCGAGACGTCGCCGATCTTCCGACGGCGCTCGTGGAGCGGCTGCGGCACTACTTCTCCACCTACAAGCTGCACCCCGGCGAGCCGCTCCGCACCGAGGTGCGCGGCGTCTACGGCCGCGACCACGCGTGTGCGGTGGTCGACGCGGCGCTCGCGGACTACGCCGACGCGTGGGCCGGCGGCGCCGATCGCGGCGCGCCGAACCGCTCGAGCGGTGACGACTCAGGCGTCGCGAGCTGGCGTTGGCGAGACGAGTGTGGCAAGGAGGGCGAAGCAGGCGGATCTTGAGGATCCGCCGATGGAGC
>VGXK01000496.1 GCA_016873355.1 Phycisphaerae bacterium
CAGTCCTGTCCGGCGGGGTTCTGACCTCCGAGCCGTCCTTCGTCAGCGGCGTGCTGCACCTTCACAATGGGCAGCTCTACGGTCCCGGGTCTTGGACGATCGAGTCGAGCGGCGTGCTTCGCCTCGGGGGAGAATTCGGCGGCAGCGAGCTCTGGAATCTCCACCTGCTCAACGACGGGCTCGTCGAGTGGAAGGCCGATTCGATCGCCATCGGCGGAACGGTGTCGTGGAGGAACAATCAGACGATCGAGATCCTCGGCTCCGATGGAACGCTCGGTGACGCCGTCATCCAGAATCACGGAACGATTCGCAAGCACGGGAATCGCGGTGAAGTCTGGCTCCTGGGTGCGCTGAACAACAACGCCACGGACGGCAATGGCGGCGGAAACGGTCTCGTTCAAGTCGAGGAGGGATCGCTCCATCTCCTTGGTGGCGGAGAGAGCACCTCCGAGTGGGAGATTGCGGCGGGAGCGGCGGTGGACTTCCGGAGCACTTCGCGCTCTCCTGCGTTCGTGCTGAAATCGGGCACGCTGATCGATGGAATGGGAGTCGCGCGGCTCACCGACGGCACGCTTCAGATCGCGGGCAATCCGGTGGTCACCAACTTTGCACTCCTGAATGGCGTGCTCGACGGCGATGGGCTTCTCGCCGTCACCGACTCGCTGCTCTGGAACGGCGGCACGATGGGAGGATCGGGAATCACGCTCATCGAGTCGGACGCGATCGCGACGATTGCCGCCGGCAACGCGCTTGACCGGCGAACGATCGTGAACGAAGGGAGCACGATCATCGACGCCCCGAGCTCGCTTCCCTTCACCGATGGCGGGCACATCGAGAATCACGGCAGTCTCGAGGTCGCGTCCGGCAGCATCTTCGGTGCGACGGATTCCGCTCCCTCGATCGTGAATCACGGGACGCTCCAGAAGTCGGAAGGAAACGGGTGGACCTGGCTGACTGGTGTCCTCATCAATCACGGCGTGGTCGTGCTCGATCCCGGGCCTCTCAACTGCGACTCGGGGAACGCGCGAGTTTCGGCCTACATGCAGGTCGACGGGTCGACGCACCTCCAGGGCGGTGCGCTCGACTCCGAGGCTCTCATCGACATCGCCGGCGGCTCGCTCACGGGTTGCGGGAAGGTGGGCGTCGCGGTGCGATGCGCCGGCACCATGGCGCCGAGTTGCGGCGCGAGCGCGACGGGCGTCATCGAGATCATCCGCAGCCAGGCCCCGTTGATCGGCGCCTATGAGCAGACGGCCGAGGGAACGCTCGCGATCGACATCGGCGGCACGGAGCCCGGCACCGGCTTCGATGTGGTCATGGTCGCGGGCCCGGCGACGATCGCCGGACATCTCGCGGTCGATCTCGTGAACGAAGGGGCCGACTTTGACCCACCGCTCGGCGCGACCTTCGACATCCTCGTCGCGAAGTCGCTCGTCGGAGCGTTCGAGACGACCGATCTGCCGACGACGACAAGTGGTCAGCCGACGCATGTCGAATACCTGGCCGATCGCGTGCGGATCGTCGTGGGTCCGCCGCCGTCGCCGTTTGACCTCGACGGCGATGGCGTCGTCGACGGTTCCGATCTCGGCACGCTGCTCGGCCAGTGGGGCGAATGCCCCGGGTGCACCGCCGACTTCAACGACGACGGCGTCGTGGACGGCGACGATCTCGGCGCGCTTCTCGGCGCATGGAGCTGAACGATGACTCGTCAACTGACCATTCGTCCGCTCGTTCTGATCGTGAGCGCTCTTTCCTTCACGGCAACGTGCATGCAGAACTCGAGCTCCGCGGACTTCGTCTGGGTGGGATCCTGCAATTCGAGCTGGTCGGGCATCTGCGAGGTGAACGACGGGGAGAATTGCATCCACTTCAACAACTGGGGCTACTCGGCGATGTGCGGCTCCTCCCTTCCGTATCCCGGCCTGGGTGACACGGTGATCATCGCCTCGGCCGCGGTGGAGCTGCTCGCCGGCGGCGCCGAGATCTCATCGCTCGAGCTCGGCGGCTCGCTCTCAGTCCTGTCCGGCGGGGTTCTGACCTCCGAGCCGTCCTTCGTCAGCGGCGTGCTGCACCTTCACAATGGGCAGCTCTACGGTCCCGGGTCTTGGACGATCGAGTCGAGCGGCGTGCTTCGCCTCGG
>VGXK01000497.1 GCA_016873355.1 Phycisphaerae bacterium
TGCCTGGGGATCGCGCGTGCAGGATTGTTCGCGGTGGCGATCGCGGCGCCGGCGATCGCGAGCCCGCAGCGATCGGATGCCGGAGTTCGTCGCGGCGCCGGCGGCGGCGGCAACGCGGCGGAGATCTACAAGCGCGCGTTCGAGCACTTCGACGGAAACCAACCGAAGGCGCTCTCTCAGGACGAGGTGACCGAACTCTGGGAGCTGACCCACGCCGGTCGCGTGTTGCCGAAGGACGCGGATCGGGTCCGCGAGCTGCTGACGAAGGTGACGCCGTTCCTCGACGCGGTGGCGCCCGCGGGCACCATGCGCCGCAGCGACTTCGAGCTCGACCGCAGCCAGGGATTCATGATGATCATGCCGCATCTGGGGCAGATGCGGGCGACCGCGCGGCTGCTGAACGCGCAGGCCGCGCTGGCGCTGCACGACGGCGACTGGGAGAAGTCGCTCTCGTCGATGCAGTCGATGGCGTGGATCGGCAACCACGCGGGGCAGGACCAGGTGCTCATCAGCTCGCTCGTGGGCACGGCCACCACGTCGCTCGCCATGAATCCGCTCGACGCGATGCTCGACGAGGGCACGCTCACGCAGGAGCGAGCCTCGGCGCTGCTCGAGGCGCTGCGCGGCATCCGCGGCGACGATCCCTTCCAGTACGCCGATTCGATGCGGGGCGAGTACCGCCTGATCGTGGCGCAGCTCGACGGCGCCGACGGCGCGGCCGTGATGGAGACGCTCGGGCCGATCATGCAACTCGACGGGATGGACGAGGACTCGATCCGCAATCTCTCCCAGCGCGAGGTCTCGATGGCGCTCGCGCGGGCTCGAGGCGTCTACGACCGCGCCGCGAGCGCCTTCGCCAGCGACGATCCCGACGTCGCGCGGCAGCTCATGGAGGAGGTCGATCGCGAATCGAAGCGCAGCCCGCTGCTGGCGGTGCTCATGCCCTCGCTCGAGAAGGCGCTGCGAAGCAAGCAGATGATCTCCGTTGCGATCGCGGAGCGGCTCGAGCGGCTCGAGGCGATCGCCAAGGGGCGCAAGACCGCGCTCGAGATGGCGAACGCGTCCGCCTGGTTCCGCCGCGCCGCCGCGATCGCGTCGGGACTGCCGGAGGACGGGCAGTCGGCGCTCTCGCTCGCGCTCGTCGGCGGAGCGTCGATCGACGAGTCGCTGCTCGAACGCGCGGAGCGGATCCAGCTCGGCGCCGGTCGCCAGATCCGAGAGTGCCTCGAGCGCGGACTCGCGTGCGGCACGGTCGACTTCGACGTTCCCAACGACGGCGACTTCGGCCTCTCCGCGAAGTGGCTGCCGGGCTTGCGCGGCGCGGCTCGCGTCATGCTCGCGCAGGCGACGGTGGCCGACGCGCCGGAGCGCGCGGAACTCGGCCTGATCGTGGCGGGCACGGCGCTGGCGCTCACGAAGGATCCCTCGTCGCTTCGCGGGCTGGTGGCGAGATCGATCGTGGACGAGTCGCTGCCGGTGCTGCGGCGCATCGCCGCGGAGTCGGCGCTCGCGCCGGCCGAGCGCGAAGCCTTCGCCGAGACGCTGCGGCGGCTCGGCACGGGGCTGCTCGCGGCGCCCGAGGCGGGCGCCAACGCCGATCGCGACCGGCTCTCCGCGGCCACGCCGTGGGGACGCACGATCGATCCGCGGCGCCGGAAGGTGCTCTCGAATCGCGGCCCGGAGTTCCTGCTCTTTGTGCAGGTGGCGCTGGCGCCGTCGGGCTGGTTCCCCATGGCCGACAGCGGCGAAGTCGGCGCGAAGGGGCCGCTCGTCCAGTTCGAAGACATCCTGCCGGTCGACTCCTGCGCCGCGGCGCAGAAGCAGCAGGAGAAGCTGCAGGCGCTTCCCTTCTTCGACTCGCTGCGCTTCGGACCGGATCCGGACGCCGAGCCGTCGACGCTGCGCGTCTTCCGCGGGGTGACGACCGTTCCGATCCGCGATCTGGGCAAGGACCAGGGCGATCTCTCGCGCACGCTCGACCGGCTCGGCGAGATCGCGGAGCGGATGGAGAAGTCCAGCGCCGAATCGAAGTGAGCGACGCGAGCGCGAGGGCGCATCGGCGCGCCGCGGCGTGCCCGCGCACCGGCGCGGCGCACCGGCGCGCCGCGCACCGCCGCGCCGCCCCGCTCA
>VGXK01000498.1 GCA_016873355.1 Phycisphaerae bacterium
TCCGACTCCCAGATCCGCGCTGCCGAAGCTTGCGGTCGCACCGAGACTCGCGGCGTGCATCGCATGCTCGATCGCGGCGCCGACCAGTTCGCTCGTCGGCGCCGGCGGCGCGTTCTGCCGCAACCACTCGACGAGCTGACGGAAGTCCTCGTGCGCGGGCGACTCCGGCGCGTACTCCACGATCGCCTGTCCGAAACTCGCCGCCTCGCGCAGGACTTCGTGATCGCGCACCACGACGGGAATCACGAACTCGGGGAATCGACGCGAGAGCGCCGCGAGAACCTCCTGCGCCACCTTCGTGCCCTCGCGGTGCATCGACGCGAGCAACCGAAGCGGGACCTCGCGTCGCAAGCGCGACGCCACCGCCTGCACGGTGGCCACCTGCCGTTCCGCGCCGCGCAGCGAGAAGTATCCGGTCTCGACGGGCACGATCGCTTCATGGCACGCTCGGAGCGCGTTGAAGGTGAGCAGGCCGATCGTGGGCGGGCAGTCGATCACGCACCAGCGGAAGTCTGCGCCGATGCGGGCAAGCAATCGCTCCAATCGGCGGTCCCGATCCGCGCCGGGCGTCGTCGCCTCGAATGCGGCGAGATCGACCGTGCTCGGCGCGAGCCAGAGATTGCGCGACACTTCCCAGAGCAGCGACTCGGCGTCGATCGAGTCGATCGAGCCGCCGAGCGCCTGCGACATGCTCGTTTCGATTCGCGACTCGGGGATTCCCAGGCCCGCCGCGCAGTGCCCCTGCGGATCCATGTCGACGAGCAGCGTGCGTTCGCCGCTTCGCGCAAGCACCGCGGCGAGATTGATCGCCGTGGTCGTCTTGCCGCAACCGCCCTTCTGGTTGACCACCGCCAGCACTCGCGGCGATCGAGATGGGCTCGCACTCGACGAACTCGTCCGCATCGACAGGGCCTCGGCATCCTTCCGGGCTGCGGACGACGCGGCTCGAACAAGGCCCGCGCCGTCGCGATCGATCGGCCGGTGTCACGAGCACCGGCCGTGGGGCGCCTCCTGCGCCCGACTTGGCGACAGCCTACCGACCGCGCCGAGCCGCGGCCACCCGCCGTTGCTTCTCTTCAAAGCGAGCTGGCAACAGGCGCGCGCCACTGCGCGACCAACCAGCGATAGGCGAGTCCGGCCAACGCCCCGATGAACGCGAAAACGGCGATGGACATCGCGACGGTGACCCAGTGCCAGCGATGTTGGCCTGCAAACCACCAGCCGTTGCCGCTGTACGTCACGCGGAGCGGAATCTCCGGCCAATAGTCGTGGGCACGGGCACTCGGAATGACGACCTTCTCGACGTGCTCGATCATCGCCGATCGCAAGGTCTCGTGAGACGGCGATGCATCGGCGCCGAAGATGTCGATCTCGTCACGATCGCTCGTGAGCCCGACTCCGACAACCCAATGCGCGTGCCGGAACGAGCCGTAGCGTCCCTCCTGAGCACGGCCCCTGCCGCGCTCGGTGACCTGCACTCGCACGACTCCGTCCGTGTCCGGGTACGGAAACCCGTCGTCGACGGCGAACGGGCTCAGTTGCCATGTTCCATCGCCTTGCGGAATCGCGTCGATCCACATCTGCAAGCCGTAGCCCGGGAGGCGCTCTTGTCGATCCGAGACCCAGGTCCCGAATGCAATGGCGGCAGCGACGACTCCGATGAGGGCTGCCGCGATTCGATGGAATGACTTGACCCAGGGGCGCATGATCGAATCGCAAGGTCGAGGCTGTCTGCTCGTCGGTTCATTCGCACGCTCGACTTGACGGTTGCGGCAGCCCGCGTCGCGACGCCGCACGAGCGTCGCGTCGGCTTGCCTGGTGCCCGGTTTCGGATCGTCAGGGATGTCGAGCGAGCGCCAGCGAGCGTCGAATGTCCGCGAGCAGAGCGTCCGAATGACGAGTCACATCGATGTCTGAGCGAGTGCTCGGACGAGCGAAGCGGAGAGCGCCGCGAGCGTGACATTCGGCGACAGGGTTCCCTGCCGGGACGAAACGGGAGCACCCAAGCCGACGCGAATCTCTGTTCGCACCGCGACGCGGGCCGCCGCCGTCAGTGCTTGACGCCGATGCGGCGCCAGCCGGCGATGACCGCTTCGCGCGGCGGATCGTCGACGACGCGGCACT
>VGXK01000499.1 GCA_016873355.1 Phycisphaerae bacterium
GGCGGTGAAGAACTTCTTCGGCATCGTGAACTGGCCGACGCAGATCGTGCAGTACGACCTGGGCGGGCGGATCATCGATGTGATTCCGATCCCGGGACATCAATCGGCGCACATTGCGTTGTACGACCGTCGCACGGGAATCCTCTTTACCGGCGACACGCTCTACTCGGGGCGGCTCTACATTTCCGACAAGGCCGCGTACAAGGCGAGCATTCAGCGCATGATCGATTTCACGACGGGCAAGCCGGTGTGTCATGTGCTCGGCACGCACATCGAGATGTCGAATGTGCCGACCGTGGACTTTCCGATCGGTTCGACCCATCACCCGAACGAGCATCCGCTTCAGCTCGGCCTCGAGCATCTGCTCGAGCTCGACGCGGCGCTTGATGCGATGGGCGGGAACAACATCGTCTACCAGGAGCACGACGAGTTCATCATCTATCCGTTGAGCACGCCGCCGGCGCCGCCGCCCGACGGCGACGGTGTGGCGGGTGGCGACGATGGCGCGGGCGGCGCCGACGCGCCGTCACGGCCGGGCGGGCCGAATGCCGGCAACGGAGCATTTGGCGGCGCGAACGGCGGCGCCAACGGGACACCCGGCAACGGCGCCAGCGGTGGCGCAAGCGGCTCGCTCGATGATTCGTTGCACGACGAGCACCCCAACGGTGAGTGCCGTTGCCGACCCAAGACGATGGCCGATCTGCGCCGGATGATCGCGGAGCGCGAGGCGCTGCGGGCCGCCGCCGACGCGGCGCGACGATCGAAGTCGAGCGACGCCCCGGATTCGAACTCCGCGGCGAGATGATCGAAGCCGGGCGACGCCCCGGATTCGAACTCCGCGGCGAGATGATCGAAGTCGAGCGACGCCCCGAATTCGAACTCCGCGGCGCCCTGACGAATCGGCGACGATGCGGAAGTGACGGCGTCCGATCCACGCGACGAACGCGATCCGCACCGTGAGCCCTCCGACGACGAACTGCTCGAGGTCGTGACGCGGGCGCTCTCGATCGGGCGCGAGCGAGCCACGCTGCACGCGACCCATGCGTCGCGCGTGGTCGTCGGCGGCGGATTCGCGATCAAGTTCAAGCGGCGCGTGAACCTGGGCTTCCTCGATCAGCGTTCGATCGATTCGCGCGGGCGCCTGTGCCGTGACGAGGTTCGGCTCAATCGGCGGCTGGCATCGGAGGTCTACCTTGGCGTGGTGGCGCTCCGGGCCGTGGGCGTTGCCTTGGAACTCGATGCCGTTCCCCGAGGCACCAGCGATCGCCTGGAGCCCGACGCTCCCCCGCTTCGCGCAGGCGGCGAGGACGAATCATCGACGCCGTCGCCTGGAACGATCGTGGATTGGGCGGTGGTCATGCGCGAACTGCCGCAGGAACTCATGCTCGATCAACTGTTCCGGTCGGACGAGCAATCGCGCACGCCGGAAATGTCCGCCGCGCTTGCGCGCGTGCCGCAGCATCTCGAGCAGCTTGCGGCGAGGCTGGCGGATTTCCATCGCCACGCCGAACGCGGTCCCGAGATCGCGGCGCAGCTCGAGCCGGCGAATCTGCGAGCACGCGTCGAGCAACTGCTCGACGGGCTGGAGGCCGCGATCGTCGGTACCGCGGAAGCGGCGACGGCGCCAGCGCGCGAGTCGATCGCGGCGACGCCGACGGCGCCGGCTCATGTGCACGCCGGGTCGCCCGCGCTTCGCCGATTCCTCCGCGCGCGCTGCCTGGAACTGCTCGAGTCGTCGCGTGCTGTGATCGAGTCGCGACGCTTGCGCGGTTGCGTGGTCGACGGCCACGGCGATCTGCACTGCCGCAACATCTGCATGACTCCCGGCGGCGCCGTTGCCTTCGATTGCCTCGAGTTCTCGCAGGCGCTGCGCGTACGGGACACGAGCGCCGAGATGGCGTTTCTGGCCATGGATCTCGAGGCGCACGGGCGCCCGGAGCTGGCCGAGGCGGCGATCGCGGCGTACCTGCGCCGCGCGCGGCGGGACCCGGCCACCGCTTCGCGCGAGGCCGACTTCGACGAGCCACAGCGCTGGTATCGACTGCGCGACGCGCTCGTGCGATCGCTTGTGGAGTTGCTTCGCACGGCGGGTTCCGGGAGCGCGACGCGCGGGCCGCG
>VGXK01000500.1 GCA_016873355.1 Phycisphaerae bacterium
CTCAGCACGTCGTATCCGCCGTCGCCGTCCGGAAAGATCAGCGGGTTGTCCGTGGCCGCGTTGGCCTCGCGCGTGAGCAACGTTTCTGCAAAGGCCAGTCCGTCGCGGGCCGCGCCATGCACCTGCGGCGCGCAGCGCAGGGAGTACGCGTCCTGGATGCGCGGGGAGTAGGTGCCGCCGGGGCGCTGCTCGTCGCGCAACTGAATGGCGCGAGCCGCCTCGGTCATTCGCTCGCTCCCCGCGACGATGGCGCGAACATTTTCGGCGACCTGCAGCTGCGTGTCCGAATTTCTCGCCGCATGGATGCGAGGATCGAAGGCCGCCAGTTCACCGCGCACCGCTTCGAGAGAAAGCGCCAGAGTGATGTCGGCCGTCGTGGCGAGCATCTTGGCGTCTTCGAGCGCGAGCGCGGCGCAGGCGAGCGAAATCGTCGAACCGTTGATCATGGCGAGGACGTCCTTGGGCTTCAGCGCGAACGCGGGCTCGAGCCCGGCCGCCGTGAAGGCATCCCGCGCCGGCATGCGCTTGCCCTGGTAGATCGCTTCCGCCCGCTCGTGGCCGACCATGACGCACACGAGATGGGCCAGCGGTGCGAGATCTCCGCTCGCACCGACGGAGCCCTGACGGGGAATGATCGGGTGGATGTTGCTGTTGAGCATGTCCAGGAGCCGGTCGAGGCACGCCAGGCGGATGCCGGAATAGCCCTTCACCAGCGCGTTGACCCGGCAGATGATGGTGGCGCGGCTCTCTTCCTCGCTCAGGGGCTCGCCGGCGCCGGCGGAATGCGAATTGATGATGTAGGACTGATAGCGCTCGAGGTCTGCCGCGCCGATGCGTACGTCGCGTAGTCGGCCGAGCCCGGTGTTGATTCCATACATCGCCGGCGCTTCGTCGGTCAGCCAGTGGGCCTCGAGAAAGGCCCGCACCTCGCTGGTGAGGACCCGGGCATCCTCCGCGATCACGACGCGCGGGCAGGCGCCGTGGTTGTCGCCGCGAGCCGCCGTGACAATCGCCCTGGGCGTCAGCGTCTTTCCATCGAGCACAAGGGCAGGAAGCGTCTTATCGACGCAGGGAGCGGTCATTTCGGGCAGGTCCTTTCGAGAATATTGGATCGATCCGCTCGGCAGCGACGCCGATCACGGCTCTCGCGTGGCTGATCCATGCCTTCGCCGCAATTCTCGCCGCGCGTTGACGCTGGGTCGTCCGCACGACGCCGGCCTTCCTTCCATTCGCAGGATTGCGAAGTGCTTGTCACCGTCGTGAGCTGTTCCGCGACGAAGAGGGCCGGCCGCTCGACGAATCACGAGCGCGCAAAGCCTTCTGCGGGTGCTGAGGCGCGGCGTGCCCGCCTTGAGTCGCCAATTCAGCTGACCGATCGCCCCGGGGCCGGCACGATCACCTGCGTTCGCGAGCGGACATGCGGCGCGAACTGGTACCAGCCACGCATGGCGCGGAACTCCGGGGTAGCGATGGCGCCCGGGCTGTCGAGCTCGTAGATCGTCGTGTAGATCCGCCTCGCCGTCCGTTCCGTCTTGCCGGCCGCGCTCTCCGAGATCTCTCCGGAGGAGACGTATCGCCGGCCGCCCCGAACTCCCGGGCATCTCAGCGCGTCCGGCAGGTGAACCGTGTCGTACCACCGATTCCATTCGCCCTCGATCGCGGCGTCAACCTCGGCAGTCACGATCAGCAGGCACTCGGGGAACTCGGCCATCGGCACTCTCCTGGCGGAGTGGTTGGTCGGGCGTCACGAAGCTTCGACGAGAGCGCCCGAAGGACTGGGACATCCTACTTCACCGCTGACCGTAGCGCAGCGAAGGGCGTGCGGCTTCCGGCTCGCGGGTTGCGCGAGAAGAGCGATCTGCCGAGTGGCAAGGGCCATGTCGGGCATGGGCATCGCGATGATGGGCACCGGCATCGGCCGCGGCGAGAACCGCGCACTCGACGCGGCGCAGAAGGCGATCGCGAGCCCGCTGCTCGACGACGCGTCGATCGAAGGCGCGCGCGGCATCCTCATGAACTTCACGGGCGGGCCGGACCTCTCGATCCACGAGGTCGAGGAAGCCGCGCGCATCGTGCACGAGGCCGCGCACGAAGACACTCGTCGTGTCCACC
>VGXK01000501.1 GCA_016873355.1 Phycisphaerae bacterium
GCGGCGGGACGGCTGGCTGCCCCGTCGCGGGGCCGGCCTCGGGCGGCGCCTGAGCAGCAAGGGCGAAGGCAAGCAATGCGCTCGACGCGATCGTGAAGGCCATTGACCGCGAGTCTATGGGCATCGTCGTCCGCCGGTTCGCGAAACGGGACCCGGCCGCAACCGAGACCGTGGTGGCCGACGAATCGCATGCGTTGACACGGCAGACCGCTCCCGATACGGTTTCCGCTCTTTCCATGCGGAGATTCCTGCTGATTGCCGCGCTTGGCGCGTCGGCGTCGACCACTCCGGTCGCCGTCGCGCAGGGAAACATTCCGCAGGAGGTCGTCGGCGCGTCGCGCACGCTGATCTCCGAAGAGCGGACGCAGATCGACGCCTACATCAAGCCTCGAGTGGGGGAACTCGGCGACGGCGATCCGTCCGCGGTGACGAATGCCCGCAAGGATCTCGGCCAGTGGCCCAAGGCGCCCGGCGCGAGCGACATCTTCCGACGCGCCTACGCCGACGCCGTGCGCGAGGAACTTCGTCCGCTGCTCCAGTCGAAGGACGAATACCGCGCCTCGAACGCGCTCATGGTGCTGCCCACGCTGCTGACGGCCGAGTCGCTCGACGAACTCGCCGAGAACGCGTCGCCGGCGCGGCAGAAGGCCGAATCGGTGCGCATCATGGCGGCGCGACTGCTGTCGCACGCGTCGACGAAGCTGGCGGAGCCGAATCCGGACTTCCGGCTCAATTCGGCGCAGGCCGAGGGATATGCGCGGCGGATTCGCGAAGCGGCGCTCGAGGAAACCTCGTGGGCGGCGCTGGGCGAGCTCGGAACCGCCGTCGCCGAGGTCGGCAACTGCAAGTACCTGCCCGACGACAGCCGCGACAAGGTGCGCGACGAACTCCGCCGCATTCTCGAGCGGGAGGTCGATCTCGCGCGCCGGCCCGAGCACGCCGACGTGATCCGCGCGGTGCAGAAGACGCTCGGCGACCTCCAGAAGCAGCTCGTCGAGATGCGTGCCGCCTCGAAGGCCGCGTACGGCCAGGAACTTCAACCGATTCTCAAGTCCATTCGGGAGCTGGCCGCCAAGCCGCCCACGGGAGCCTCCGAGTGGTCGCGTCGCGCCTACGAGAAGGCGGTGAAGGCGGTCGACCTGATCGAAACGATCCTCAAGACGGGTCGCCCGCAGTAGCCGCCGCCAACCGCGGTCACGCGTCCCCGCGCATTGCTGCCCGTCCCCCGCCGCACTGCTCTGCACTCCGGCCCTCACCGCCGCCATGACGCGCTGCGCTCCCTCCCTCGCCGCCGTCGCACTGCGCTGCATTCCCTCCCTCGCCGCCGTCGCAACGCGCTGCGATGATGTCGGCGGCGCATGCGCCTCATCGCCCCCGTCATCCTGCTCGCGGCGGCGCTCGTCTTCGTGGTTGCGCTCGATCGGCCGCGTCCGCGCGCGGACTTCGTCATCGGCAACGGCACGGATCACTTCACGCTCGATCCGCAGCGCATGAGCTATCAGCACGACGTCCGCGCGGCGCGGGCGCTCTTCGAGACGCTCGTATCGATCGAGGACGGCAGGATCGTTCCGGCGGCCGCGTCGAGCTGGGAGCGTTCGAAGGATGGGCTCACCTGGACCTTCCACCTGCGACCGGAGGCGAAGTGGAGCAATGGCGATCCGGTTCGCGCGAGCGATTTCGTCTACGCGTGGCGGCGATTGATCCTGCCCGAGAGTTCCGCCGACTACACGGGATTTCTCATGTCGGTGGAGGGCGCCGAGGAGTTCTTCAAGTGGCGCAACGAATCGCTGGCGGCATACGCGGCGGGCGAGTGGACGCCGAGCAGCGCCGCTGATTCCGCGTCCGCGCCCGCGCCGGAATCCCGCGCCGCGGCTGCGACCGCGCCGGAATCCCGCGCCGCGCAGGCCTCGCCCGCTGCGGCCGCGCCCAGTCCCCCCGCTGCGCTCGCTCCCTCCGCCGCGCCCAGGTCCCCCGCTGCCGCCGAGGCGCTGTGGCGCGAAACGCTCGATCGCTTCGATCGCACGGTCGGCATCAGCGCGCCCGACGATCACACCCTGGTGGTGCGCCTTGCGCGCCCCGTGCACTTCTGGCTCGACCTCTGCGCATTCCCA
>VGXK01000502.1 GCA_016873355.1 Phycisphaerae bacterium
TACGAGATCCTGGTGATCAACGACGGATCGTCGGATCGAACCGGCGAACTCGCCAAGGCGGCGGGCGCCCGCGTCGTCACGCATCCGCACAACGCCGGCTACGGCCGAAGCCTGAAGCACGGGATCCGCCAGGCGACGCACGACACGATCTGCATCACCGACGCGGACCTCACCTATCCCGCGGAGGCGATTCCGTCGCTGCTCAAGGAGTACGAACGAGGCAACGACATGGTCGTGGGCCAGCGCACGGGCGAACACTATCGCGAGAGTGCGCTCAAGGCGCCGCTGCGACGCGTGCTGCAATGGCTCGTGGAGTACGCCGCGGGCCGGCGCGTGCCGGACGCCAACAGCGGCCTTCGCATCTTCAGCCAGAAGACCATCCTGGAGCATCTGCCCCACCTCTGCGACACCTTCAGCTTCACCACGAGCATGACGATCGCCTACATGCTCACGGGCAAGTTCGTCACCTACGTGCCGATCTCCTACGAGGCGCGGGTGGGCCGGACGCACGTGAAGCTGCTGAAGGACTCGCTGCGCACGCTGCTCTACATCTGCCAGAGCGTGATGTATTACGCGCCGCTCAAGATCTTCCTGCTGCTCGCGGGCTTCAGCCTCTTCGGAGGTCTGGCGTGCTGGGGCATCGGCCAGATCCTCAAGCTGGCCGGCAAGGAAATGCAGATCTGGTACATCCTCGGCATCGTGGGCGTCGTGCTGTCGGTCGTCGTCTTCCTGCTGGGGCTGTTGGCGGACGTGCTCAAGCAGATCCTGCTCAAGTGAATACGACGGCGCCGACCGCTCACTCGACGCTTCGACCCGGGCACGGACCGAGCCGCGTCATGCTCGTGGTGCGGCTCGTCGCGGTTCCCGCGGCGCTCGTGGGCGGCTGGTTTCTGGCGAAATCGCAGGGATTGGAACTCAAGCCCGTCGGCGGAATCCTGCTGCTGCTCGCGGCGATCGCGGTCAACCAGTTTGCGATCCTGCTGATCGGTTGGCGGATGGGCGTGGGACTTCGCCTCTTCGGCATCGAGCTTTCCATGCGCGAGTCGATGCGGATCGCCATCCAGAGCCAGTTCTACTTCTTCTTCGTTCCGGTCTCCGCGAGCAACGAGGTGGCTCGCTATCTCAAGATCAAGGCCGTCCGTCCGGAGACGAGCATGCACGAACTCGTCGTCGCACTGATCCTCGATCGCGTGATGGGTCTGACCGCGTGCGTGCTCATCGCGATTGCGGCGCTTCCCGTGGTGGGGCTTCGACCGATCGGCGGCGTGGCGCTCGCGCCGGGATGGCTCCTGGCGATCGTGGCGATCGTGGCGATCGGCGCGATGCTGCTGGCATGGAAGCTCGGCTGGCTCGCGAAGCTCGGCGAGGCGGTCCGCGCCACCCGCGGACGCCGAGCCTTGCTCGTTCCCGCGGCCCTGCTCGTGCTGCTGATGCAGGCGGCCACGATCACGGCCACCTGGCTCGCCGCCAAGTGGCTTGGGCTCGGCATCGATTGGCCGGCGCTCGCCTTCGGCCTCTCGGTGGGAACGCTCGGGCAGGTCGTGCCGCTCACGTTCGCCGGCGCGGGGCCGGCGGAAGTGGCGGGCGCCGCTGCGTTCCTCGCCCTCGGCTCGAGCGCGGCGGAGGCCGGCGCGCTTGCGGCGCTCGTCTACCTGACGCGACTCATGGCCGCGCTCGAGGGCGGCGCGTGGGAATTGCTTCAAGGCGTTCGCTCGCTGCGCGCTCGACCGGAGGCGACCGCGTCATGAGCTCGTCGCGGCGGCCGGTCGTGCGCGTGCTCGCCGTGGCGGCTTGGTCGCTGCTGGCGGCCATCGCAGGGTTGATCGCGATCTTCCAGAACACGCCCATGCTGAATCAAAGCATGTTGGCGTCGAGCGTCGATCTCGAGCCGGCGAAGATGAAACCCTGGGGCGGACTCGCGTATTCGCACCCGTCGATCTGGTTCGGCCTCGGCGACAACGAGCGATCGATTCGAAGCGGCATCGTGCTTTCGGAGAACGGCGTCGAGCTTCCGCAGTCGAAGTCGCTGCACGCCGACATCCGCGATCGCGGCGCCGGCGCCTGGAGCCATTGGAATCGGGTGATTCTCTTCAGCACG
>VGXK01000503.1 GCA_016873355.1 Phycisphaerae bacterium
GAAGCACGACGACCACGGTCGGCACCTCGCCCCGATTTCGGACCCGCCTTCCTCCAATCCGAAACCGGCCGATTCAACGCCCCAGGCGCGACTCGAACGCGCGACCTCCAGTTTAGGAAACCGGTGCTCTATCCAACTGAGCTACTGGGGCTGAGCGGACACCGACGACTCCGCGCGCCTCGCTGCCGACCACCTCGTTCGCTCGAGCGCTCTCACGCATGCCGCGCGCACGAGCGTCAATCCGCCGGCGGAACATACGGCGCGTATCGGGACCCGCCGCCCGCGCGATCCGCCCTCTCCTGGACGTAATAGATCACGCACCAGAAGGAGAGGAAGGCGAGCCAGAGTCCGTTCGCGATCAGCACATTCGTCATCGAGTTCTCCGAGGCGCGGCAGTGTAGCCTCAGCGTGGCTTCCGCAGACGACCACCGGGAACGGCGCTCGACGAGCCGCGGCTTGCTCCCGGAGTCGAACGGTCCACCGTCTCCATGCTCACGCCGCTCGATCCCGCCGTCGCCATGCTGCTCCAATCGCTCGCGTTCGCGGGCATGCTCCTGCTCGCGGTGCTGGGCGGCGCGCTCGTGGCGAAGTCGTGGCGCGGTCGACTGCTCTCGTGGGCGCCAACCTGCGCTCGCTGCGGTTTCGATCTGCGGGCTCGAAGCGCGGACCTGCCGCGCGAGTGCCCCGAATGCGGCCGATCCCTCGCCGGCGCCGTCACCGCCGGTCCGCGACGCACGGCGTTCGGCCGCCTGGCGCTCGGATCGCTCCTGATTCTCCTCTCGTTCGCATCCGGCGCCGCGGTGCTCTTCCGCGTGCCCGCGAGCGTGAACGCCTGGATGCTCGAGCAGCGCTCGATCGCCTCATTCGACGCAGCGCTCGACGCGAACGATGTCCGAGCCTGGCGCCACCTCGGCGAGCGCATGCGCCTGGGCCGCATGGATCCGACCGAGGCGACGCGTTTGCTCGATCGCATCATCGATCGCGCCACGAAGGTGGGCCAGTGGTCGCCGGCGGACGAGAACCTGATCGGCTCGATGGCGCAGGCCGCGAGCCCGCCCCCCGACCTCGAGCGCCGCGTGCTCGACGCGACGCTCGCGTTGCCGAACCCGGTGCGGGTGCGGGTCTTCGGCGAAGCGCCGGAAGCGGGTCGGCCCTTCGCGATCTCGGTCGAGCTCGGGCGCGTACCTCTGCTCGTGAAGCTGCCGCTGGAAGCCCGCATCGAATCCGTGACGCTCGCGAGCGGCTCGGCGCTGCCGGAGTTCCCGCCGGCCTCGATCGCGGGTCCGAAGCGACGCGACACGCGGGCGCCGATCGGAGTGTCGCTCTACACCGCTCCCGCCCTCCCCGGCCTCTACGACGCGACGGTCACGGTCGGCGTGCGCCTTGGCGCCGCGGAGTCGAGCGAGCATTCGTCGGGCGGATCGGGCGCCGCGCCCGCCTCGCACGAGTCGCAGGAGGACGACGAGCAGTCGCCCCCGCTGCTCCGGCTCCGCCTGCCGCTCAACATCACCGTGAAGCCCGGGACGCCCCTGCAATGACCGAACCACTTCTCAACCTGGTGCTCTATCAGCCGCAGATCCCGAACAACACGGGAAACATCGGCCGCACCGCGGCCACCACCGGATGCCGTCTTCATCTCATCCATCCGCTCGGGTTCAGCATGGACGAGAAGGCCCGCCGTCGCGCCGGACTCGACTACTGGCACCTCGTGGATTGCCGCGAACACGCGTCGTGGGAGTCCTTCCTGAATTCGGAGTCGCCGCGCCGCATGTGGCTCTACACCACCGGTGCCAGCCGCCCGCACTGGGAAGCCGATTTCACTCGCGGCGACTACCTGATCTTCGGACAGGAGAACGGCGGTCTGCCTTCGCGCGTGCACCGCTGGGTCGTCGAGCGATTCGGCGATCGGCACCTCATCAACCTGCCCATGCGTCCCGTCCAAGGCGCGCGAAGCCTCAACCTGGCCACCGCGGTCGCGTGCGCGGTCTACGAGGGAATGAGACAACTGGCCGCCGGCGGCGCGCCGCTCTGGGACGCAGATCCGGGAAAGTTGCACGGGGAAGTACGCGGCACGCCCGGATGAGGCTAGG
>VGXK01000504.1 GCA_016873355.1 Phycisphaerae bacterium
TGAGACCGCGAGCCGCTACGCTGGACTCCGCCACGGCGCCGCCGCGGCAAGGAGGCACCGATGTCGAGCTCCCGCCGATCGTTCATCCGCCAGAGCGCCTTCGCCGCGTTGAGCGCGGTACCCGCCACTGGCGCGGCCGCGTCGATGCTGCGCTCGTCGGTTGCGGCGTCGCCGCGCCGTCAGGCCAAGGGCGCCAACGGCAAGCTCGCGGTGGCGCATGTCGGCGTCGGCGGCATGGGCAAGCACGATCTTCAGCAGGTCATGTCCCATCCCCAGGTGCAGATCGTCGGCCTCTGCGACATGAACCTCCAGACGCTGGCGACGGCGCGCGAGATGGTTCCGGGCGCCGCACACTTCCAGGATTGGCGCGAGATGTACGACGCGCTGGGCGACAAGGTCGACGCGATCGTCTGCTCCACGCCCGACCACATGCACGCGCCGATCTCGATGACGGCGCTCAACCGCGACAAGCACGTCTACTGCCAGAAGCCGCTGGCGCGGCTCGTCTACGAGAATCGACAGCTCGCGGCGGTCGCCGCGAGCAAGCCGAAGATCGTGACGCAGATGGGAACGCAGCGCTTTGCGAAGGCGGAGCGGCGACTCGGGCTCACGCTGCTCCAGCTCGGAATCGTGGGCAAGGCCAAGGCGCTCTACGGCTGGACCGATCGACCGGCGGGATGGTGGCCGAGCGGCCAGCCGCGACCGGCGGGCAACGACCCCGTGCCGGAGTGGCTCGGCTGGAACCTCTTCCTGGGCGTGTCGCCCGAGCGCCCGTTCGTGAAGGAGGCGTACACGCCGTTCAAGTGGCGCGGCTTCTACGACTTCGGCACCGGCGCGATCGGCGACATGGCCTGCCACATCATGGACGTGCCGTACATGGCGCTTCAGCTCGGCGCGCCGAAGAGCGTGTGGTGCGAGTCGCCGGACGCGACGGACGACGAGTATCCGAACCAGGAGTCGATCCGCATGAGCTTCGCCGCCACGCCGATGACGGCCGGGGAGCTGCCGTTCCTCTGGTTCGACGGCGGTCGCAAGCCCGATCTCGCGTCGATCGGCCTGCCGACCGATCTCAAGCTCCCGAACAACGACGGCGCCGCGATCGTGGTGGGCGAGACGGGCGTGCTCGTTCAGCCGTGCGACAGCGCGCCGCCGATGATCTTCCGCAACGGCGCGCAAGTACGCTTCGACGATCCCGGCGTCAAGACCACGAATCACTGGCACGACTGGGTCGACGCGTGCCTCGGCAAGGGCATGGCGCGGGCGCCGTTCCAGGTGGCGGGTCGGCTGTGCGAGGTGCTCTCGCTCGGTGCGATCTCGAGCCGCTTCAACAAGAAGACGCTCGAGTACGACGGCGCCAAGGGCGAGATCACGAACGACAGCGACGCGAACGGGTGGGTGCGGCGCCCGTATCGCCAGGGCTGGGCGGTCGAGAATCTCTGACGCGGCGGCGTCGCGGCGCAGCCGGTGGAGGCCCGGGCGTCACGGCGCGGCGGATTCGCCCGGCGCGTTCAGCGCTTCTTGCCCGGCGGCTCGGGAAGCGCCGGCGGGTTCTCGTAGAAGTCGCGCGCGCCTTCGGGAAGCACGGCGAGGAATCCGATGAGCGGCGACTCGGGCGTCATCTGCGCCTGCAGCAGCGCGATCGGCGTGGGCGCGTAGTAGCGGAAGATGCCTCCCTCGAACGGCCCCTCGCCGCGCCAATCCCAGAAGTTGGAGAGCGGAATCACGAGCGTCTGCCCGGCGAGCAGCTCATCCACGTGAACCATGTAGCGCTGATTGAGCCAGAGGTCGAAGTCTCGGTAGCTTCGCGCCGTGGCGTTGATCACCTCGATCGAGGTTCCGGCGGGAATGACCTGCACCCGCGCCACCGACTCCTGAGCGAGCTCGCGCGGGTAGGGGCGGGTGGCCTTGGTCGCATCGACGTTGATCGTGCTGCACGCGCTGCCGAGCAGCAGCATGCCGGGGAGGATCGTTGCGGCGGCAAGCGGTGCGATCGGCTTCGTGCGGGAGTGGCGCATCGATCCCTCGAAGGAGACGAGCCGCATGGGAGCCCACCGACGCGTGGCCGGCAGGAGGTTCATGCGGGGGCC
>VGXK01000505.1 GCA_016873355.1 Phycisphaerae bacterium
GGCCGGCGTCGACGCGCCCGTGATGGTGTGGGGACCGTACCTCTGGGCCGACGGCCTGACGCCCAACGGAGAAGGCGACACCTGGGCGTGCGCCGACCTTGCGCAGGACGGCACGCATCCTTCTCCTCTCGGCGTGACGAAGGTCGGCACGCAGCTGCTCGACTTCATGCTCGGATCCCCGTACTCGCGGGTCTGGTTCCGCGCGATCAAGCCTTCCGATTTCAACGGCGACGGCATGGTGGACGGTTCCGATCTCGGCGTGCTTCTGGGCGACTGGGGTCCATGCCCGCAACCGATCGAATGCGATGCCGATCTCGATTGGGACGGCGTCGTGGGCGGCTCCGATCTCGGCGCTCTTCTCGGAGAGTGGGGAAGCTGAGACGCCGCACCTTCCGGTTAGGATGCCGCGGGAATCTCAACCCCGGGAGGTGGCGGATGGATCGAGCCGTGTCGGCTGCCTGGGCTTCGTGCGCCGCGTGCGTTCTCGTTGCATCGACGGCGACTCCAGCTCGCGGCGATGATGCCGCGGACGCCGCCGCGACATGCGCCCGCAGCGAGTCGATCGAGTCCCGTTGCGACCGCATCGTGAAGCGATTCGGCAAGCAGGGATTCACCGGAGCCGTCGTCGTGGCGCGAAAGGACCAAGTCATCGCCGCGAGCGGAGTGGGTAGCGCTGATCTTGCGGGCGCGACTCCGATCACGACGGAAACGCTCTTCGAGATCGCCTCGCTCACCAAGCAGTTCACGGCGGCTGCGGTGATGAAGCTCGTGCAGAACGGCAAGCTTCGACTCGACGATCCGATCTCGAAACACCTGCCGGGCATTCCCGAGAATTGCAAGGCGATCACCATCGAGCATCTGCTTCGACACACCTCCGGGATTCCGCGCTCGAATGCGGAGGGCGAGGGCGACGATCTCGCCGCGGTGATTCCCTCGTTCCTTGCCGGCGGGCCGCGGCATGAGCCCGGCACGAACTTCGAGTACTGGAACCAGGGCTACGCACTGCTCAGCGAAATCGTCAAGCGCGTGAGCGGGCGCGACTACGTCACCTTCTGCAAGGAGGAGCTCTTCGCTCCCGCGGGCATGACCACCGCGAGATTCACCGGCGACTCGGCGAAGCCGGGGGAAGCGGTCGCGACGGGCCGATCCGGCATGGGCGCGCCGCGCTCGGCGCTTGAACATCCGTACGGCGCATACGGCTTTCAGTATCGCGGCATGGGCGGCGCGGTCTGCAGCGCGGAGGATCTCCGGCGATGGGATCGCGCGCTCACCGGCGATTCCGTGCTCAACGCCGAGTCCCGCGCGACGCTCTTCAAGCCCGGTCTCGGCGACTACGCACTCGGCTGGTATGTGGCGCGGGACGACAAGGGCCGTCTTCGCCAGGTTCACGGCGGCGGCGTGCGCGGCTTCGCCTGCGACATGCGCCGCTATCCCGAGATCGACGGCGTGATCATCGTCCTCTCGAACGACGATCGGCAGGAGGCGTGGCAACTCGGCGACGCGCTCCAGCGGGCGCTGCTCGGCGATCCGCCCTCGCCGGAGGAATCGATGAGTTTGATCGACGCCGCGACCGCCGATTGGATCATCGGCGCGTTTCAGTCGGATCGCGGCTACAGGCTCGAGATCGAGCGACAGGGCGAGGTGGCCAGCGCTCGCGTGCAATGGTCGGCTCCGGACGGGCCGATCACGCGGGCGACGCTTCTGATCGATGACGCCGGCGAGATCAAGCTCGTCAGGGGGAGCTACGTCACGACGCTGCCGATCGAACGCGACGACAAGGGACGCGCGGTTTCGATCACGTTCCAGAACAATCGCTATCGCCGAATCGCTCCGGCGCCGAAGTGATCGGACTTGCTTGACCTCGTCGCGCTCCGCCGGTATCGCTGCGCGCGACGCATGCGCACGCCCTCTTGCTATCGTTCGGCCATGTTCGACCGAGGCGACGTCGACGGCGCGCTGCTCGACCGTCTGAGCGTCGCCGCGCTGGTCGGAGCGATGGCGGCGAGCGGCGCGTCGTCGGCGCTGGCAGCGGCGTCGCCACCGACGCCTGCGCCATCGCGTCCGGCCGCGCCGCCGTCGCGCCACCC
>VGXK01000506.1 GCA_016873355.1 Phycisphaerae bacterium
CTGTTCCGTGAGCGAAGTGGCCGAGTGCTGCAAGGTGGACTTCTCCGTGGTGTCGCGGCATCTGGCGCTGCTCGCCCGCGCCGGACTGCTCGACACGGAGAAGCAGGGCCGCGAAGTGCGGTACCGCGTGCGATTCCGGGATCTCGCGGGCACGCTGCGAGCGCTTGCGAGCGAGTTCGACGCCTGCTGCCCGGATCGGACCGCGACGGGCGGAGCGTGCTGCCGTGCGTGACGGCATCGAAGGGCGCGTGTGCGCCGGATCACCGAATCGGCCGCGCGTGCATTTCCCCTGCACCGCTCCCCCGACACCCCACGCCATGAAAGGACGCTCGCCATGAACCCGCAGGCCGAATCTCACGGGGGCGCCCCGCAGGAGCGCGCTTCGCGCAGCTGCTGTTCCGATGACTGCTGCGCTTCCGAATCCGTTTCCCGGGCGCCCGCGCCGAGTCCCGAGTCCGCCGGTCGTTCGTGCTCACCGGATCGCGACGACGACCGCGTGCGCTCGGCCGTGAGGGCGGGCTACGCGAAGATCGCGGAATCCGGAGGCCTGGCCGGCGCCACGGAAGTCGCGTCGCCGACCGCCGCCGACGACGCCTCGCCGAGCGGTTGTTGCGGAGCCGGCGGTGGCACGGGCCACGGCGGCGGATGCTGCGGCGCGTCGAGTCTTCCCGCAGACGACCTCGTTCGTGCGATCGGGTACTCGAGCGACGAACTCGCCGCGATTCCCCACCCCGCGAACATGGGACTCTCCTGCGGCAACCCGATTGCGATCTCATCGCTGCGTGCGGGCGAAGTCGTGCTCGACCTCGGCTCGGGCGGCGGTTTCGACTGCTTCGTGGCCGGGCCGAAGGTCGGTGCGAACGGTCGCGTGATCGGCGTCGACATGACGCCGGAGATGCTCTCGAAGGCGCGGGCGAACATTCGCGCCTACCGCGAGCGCACCGGGCTCGACAACGTCGAGTTCCGACTCGGCGAGATCGAGCACCTGCCGGTCGCCGACGAGAGCGTCGACGTGGTGATCTCGAACTGCGTGATCAATCTCTCGCCGGACAAGCCGGCGATCTGGCGCGAGATCTCGCGCGTGCTGAAGCCGGGCGGACGCGTGGCGGTTTCGGACTTGGCGCTGCTTCGACCGCTTCCCGCGGCGATCGTGCAGGACGTGGTGGCGCTCATCGGCTGCGTGGCCGGCGCCGTGCTGGTGGACGACACGCGTCGAATGGTGGAAGCCGCCGGACTCGTCGATCTCACGCTCACGGCGAAGCCCGAGTACATCGACGCGATGACGCACTGGGAGGACCCGCTCTATCGGCGGATCATCTCGGCGCTTCCCGCCGGCTCCAGGACGAGCGATTTCATCACGAGTCTCGACGTGCGCGCTCGCAAGGCAATGCCGCGATGAGCGCCGGCGGCGACTGCGCGTCGATCTACGGCGCGACGCAGTCAAGGCTCCGCCGTTGCCCGGCTGCGTCTTGCCCGCCTCACTCTCGAGCGGAGGCTGCTTGATCAATTGTGCGCAACTTGACGGACGCTACCTGGCCGAGCTGGTCACCCGCGCGGCGAAGGAGGAGATTCCAGCGACGGCGTTCCTCGACGAGATGCTCGAGTCCGAGCGCTCGCGGCGCGAGGAGCGCCGGGTGCGGACGGCGCTGCGGCTCTCGGGACTTCCGACCGGCCAGACGATCTCCAGTTTCGACTTCGCCTTCCAGCCCTCGATCGAGCGCGGGCGGATCGAAGCGCTCTCGACCTGCGCGTGGATTCGAGAGCGCCAGTCGCTCCTGATCCTCGGCCCTCCGGGCGTCGGCAAGACGCACCTGGCGGTGGCGCTGGGAGTCCGCGCGGTGGAGAGCGGCTTCTCGGTGGCGTTCTTCCGAGTGGAGGAGCTGCTTGCGGCGATGCGGCAGGACGCGTCCCGGCACCCGGCGCGGCTCAAGCGGGCCAAGTACATGAAGCCGGCGCTTCTGATCGTGGACGAGATGGGGTTCGAGCCGTTCAGCCGGGAGGAGGCGGCGCTCTTCTTCCGGCTGGTGAGCCATCGCTACGGACGCGGTGCGATGTGCATCACGAGCAACAAGGCGATCTCGGAGT
>VGXK01000507.1 GCA_016873355.1 Phycisphaerae bacterium
TGACGAGCGCCTCTGCCGAACCCGCGAGCGAACTTGCGGCGAGGCGCCGCACCGCGCCGACGCGCGGGGCGGGCGCGGGCGCGACGGCCGCATCCGCGGCCGGCGCGAGCGCCACCTCCTCGAGTCGAGGCGGCGGCGTCGGCGCCGGCGCGAGCACGGTCGGCGGCGCCCGCGACGCCGCGCGCCCACGCGACGCCGTCGACCCCGCGCGCGAACGCGACGCCGTCGACGACGCGCCCGCTCCCGGTCCCACGCAGGAGGAAGTGCTCGACGCGCTTCGAGCGCTGCGCGAAACGTCGTCCGTTCCGTCGCCGGCGCCGCCGTCCGCCCCGGCGCCGGAGCCGCACGGCGACGAGGACGAGGGCTCGTCCGCGGCGCTCGAGGCGCTGCGGCGCGCCAAGGATCGCTCGCGTATATTCCCGCCATGATGCTGACGAATCGGACGACCCGAGCGGCGATGCGTGCGGCCCCGTTGATTCTCGTCGCGGCGTGTTCGGGGGCGGCGCCTCGCGCCGCCGAGGCTCCGTCCACGACGACGACGCCCGCGAGCGCCGGAGCGCCGAAGTCGACGACGGCCGCGAACACGCCGCCGACGACGCCCGCGCCGCCCGGATCGGCGCAGGAGCGCGTCGAACGGATCCGCTCCGATCTCGAACAGAGCCTGCTCGCGGGACCGTCGATGACCGACGCGCTCGGCTATCGAAGCGCCTGGCAGGCACGCATCGATCTCGATCTCCGCGCCTCGCTCGTGGACGGCTCGTTCCTGCGCGACTCGATGCTCGTCTGGGATTCCGCCGGGATCGTGTCGCGACTGCGTCCGTCGAACGGCGATCTCATGTGGCAGTCGGCGCCGAGCAGCCCCGTGGAGCGCATTCTCACGGCCGCAATCGTCCCCGTCGGCGACCGCGAGTTCGGCGCGATCCTCACGGACACGCGCTGCTTCATCGTCGATGCGGGCAACGGCCACTTCCAGATGCGGCAGGACTTCAAGCGGCTCGCGAACACGGCCGCGGTGCTCCAGCCGCCGTATCTCGTCTACGGCACGCGCGACGGCCAGGTCGTCTGGCACGACTACATCGTGGGCTACGACCATCGCTCCGGTCAGCTCGACGGACAGGTCGTCAGCGCACCGAGGCTGGCCGGCCAGCGCATCGTCGCCACGAGCACCGGCGGCTCGGTCTCGTCGTTCGCCGCGACGAACGCGCGGCTGGCATGGGAGCGCCGACTGAACGGCCCGATCACCGCGCGAGCCGCGGCGAACGAGGAGGCGGTGTGGGTTCCCTGCCACGATCAGTACCTCTGGTGCCTCGCGGCGCGGGACGGTCGGACGCTCTGGCGCTACTTCTCGCAGTCGACGCTCGAGGCGAGTCCGGTGTTGCTCGACGACTCGCTCTACCTGCAGCTTCCGGGCGAGGGGCTCGTGAACTTCGAGCCGCTTCCCAAGGACAAGCTCGACGGCGTGGTGCGCTGGCGCAGTCCCGACGCGCCCGGCGGCGTGATCGGCCTCTGCCGAGCCGGGCTGCTCGTCTGGGATCCGCCGTCGCGCACGCTCACGATCGTCGAGGAGAAGTCCGGTTCCGTGGTGAAGAAGATCCCCGCGCCGAAGGTGCGATCGATCCAGGCGATCGATCCGATCGACGGCGACCTGATGCTGCTCGGCGACGACGGTCGCGTGCAGCGCATCACGCCGATCGCGAAGCGAGATCCGACGAAGTCGTGATTCCATCGCGAGCGCCATGAACCAACCGGACCGCCCGGACCACCCGGTCAGGATTCGCCGGGCGCTCCTTTCCGTCCACGACAAGCAGGGACTCGTCGAACTCGGCCGATCGCTCGCGGCGCGCGGCGTCGAGCTGATCTCGACCGGCGGAACCGCGCGGGCGCTGTCCGACGCCGGAATCGCGGTCACCCCGATCGAGGCGGTCACGAAGTTCCCGGAGATGCTCGACGGCCGCGTGAAGACGCTGCATCCGGCGATCCACGGCGGGTTGCTCTTTCGACGCGGCGTCGAATCGCACGAGCGCGCGGTGTGCGAGCACGGGATCGGCGCGATCGATCTCGTCTGCGTGAA
>VGXK01000508.1 GCA_016873355.1 Phycisphaerae bacterium
AGCCCTCGTGGCCTTCGAAGTCGGTGAACGGCTCCAGGCACTCGAAGCAGAAGAAGACATCGATCCGTCGGGATCGCCGCCGAATCTCGTGCGGCGACCGCGGTACTCGAAGTCGTCCGCAATTCCCTCGTCGGTCGGGCGTGCCCGCTCTCCCGGCTTGAGCCGAGTGAGCGCGACGCGGCGTGTTCGCGTGCGAAGCGTAGGCCGTGCGACGCCTCGGCTACGCTGGGCACGCGATGTGCGGCATCTGCGGCTGGCTGAGCTGGGAGCGACCGCCGGACGAATCGATCGTCCGGGCGATGAGCGACACGATCGTGCATCGCGGCCCCGATTCCGGGGGCGTGAAGTCGCTCGGTCCGGTGGTGCTGGGACATCGGCGGCTTTCGATCATCGACCTTGCCGCCACGAACGATCAGCCGCAGGTCGACCACGAGGGCCGCGCGTGGATCGCGTTCAACGGCGAGATCTACAACTTCCAGCGCGTGAAGCGCGAGCTCGAGGGACTCGGCCACCGCTTTCGCACGCAGGGAGACACGGAAGTCATTCTCGAAGCGTGGAAGCGCTGGGGACCGTCGTGCCTGGAGCGACTCGAGGGCATGTTCGCGCTGGCGCTGTGGGACGTGTCGAAGCAGTGCCTGCTGCTGGCGCGGGATCGACTGGGCGAGAAGCCGCTCTTCTGGGCCGAGATCGCGCCGCGCGGCGGTGATCGAGCGGGCGGCGCAGTCGGCGCGGGCGGCGAACTGGGCGCCGGCTCGTCGCGCGGACTCATCTGGGGCAGCGAACCCAAGGCGCTGATGGCGCATCCCGATTTCCCGCGCGTGATCGATCCGGTGGGACTCGGGGACTTCCTTTCGCTCAACTACTCGGTTGGCGAGCGCACCATGCTGGCGGGCATGAAGCGCCTGCCCGCCGGTCACGCCATGCTCTGCGAGCGCGGCGCGGCGCCGCGCACCTGGCGCTACTGGGATCTCGCGGCCGCGTTCCGCAACAAGCGCGCCGTGAGCGGCGCGGCGCAGGAGCGCGCGGTGGCCGAGGAGCTCGCCGAGCGCATCGATCTGGTGGTGAAGGACCGGATGATCAGCGACGTGCCGCTCGGCGCGTTCCTCTCCGGGGGCGTCGACAGCTCGACGATCGTGGCGGCGATGGCGCGCGGCGGCGATCCGCAACGCGTGAAGACCTTCACCATCGGCTTTCAGGAGAAGGGCTTCGACGAAGTGGCGGAAGCACGCGAAGTGGCGAACCTGCTCGGCGTGGATCACAAGGATCGCACGCAGCACGCGGACGCCGAGAGCGTGCTCACGGCGCTCACCGTGGCGGCGGACGAGCCGCTCGCCGATTCGAGCTGCATGCCGACCTGGTTCCTGGCACAGTTCACGCGAGAATTCGTCACGGTGAGCCTTTCCGGGGACGGCGGCGACGAGCTCTTCGCCGGCTACGAGACCTACGCGGCGGATGCGCTGCAACGGCGCGCGAGATTCATCCCGCGCCCGATGCTCGGCGCGCTGCGCTGGGGCGCGGAGCATCTGCTGCCCACCACGCACGGCAAGGTGAGCCTCGACTACAAGCTTCGGCAGTTCCTGGCCGGCGCGTCGCTGCCGTTCCGCCGCGCCCACTGGTGGTGGCGCACGATCTTCGGCCCGGACTCGATGCGGGCGCTGCTTCGTCCCGAGCATGCGGCAAGCGTCACCGCCGAGCACGGCTTCGCCGAGTTCGATCGCCACTTCGCCGAAGTCGCCGAGTGCCACTGGCTGGATCAAGCGTCGTTCGTGGACATCAAGACCTGGATGTGCGACGACATCCTCGTCAAGGTCGATCGCGCGGCGATGGCGCATTCGCTCGAGAGCCGCGCCCCCTTCCTCGATTCGTCGCTCGTCGAGTTCGCGGCGTCGCTGCCGCCGTCGCTCAAGATGCGCGGCCGACGCAAGAAGCACATCCTGAAGGAGAGCCAGCGCGGGCGCATTCCGCGCGAGGTGCTCGAGCGAAGGAAGAAGGGCTTCAACGCCCCGGTGAGCTCGTGGTTCGACGGCACGCTTTCCGGATTCGTGCGCGACGCCCTTGCC
>VGXK01000509.1 GCA_016873355.1 Phycisphaerae bacterium
CGGCGCTCGACTCGCGCGACGCCGGCATGCCGTACTTCGCAGCCACGCCGAGATCCTCCGCGATGCGAAGCAGCCGGTTGTACTTGGCGTTCCGATCGCTTCGGCAGGGAGCGCCGGTCTTGATCTGCCCGCAGTTCACCGCCACGGCGAGATCCGCGATCGTGGTGTCCTCGGTCTCGCCGCTTCGATGGCTCATGACGCAGCGCCATCCCGCTCGATGGGCCATCTCGACGGTCTCGAGCGTCTCCGAGAGCGTGCCGATCTGGTTCACCTTGACGAGCACGGCGTTCGCGCAGCCGTCGCGGATTCCGCGCGCCACGAACTTCGGATTCGTGACGAAGAGATCGTCGCCGACGAGCTGCACCCTGGAGCCGATCGCATCCGTGAGCGTCTTCCAGCCGGCCCAGTCGCCTTCGGCGAGTCCGTCCTCGATGCTCGCGATCGGCCACTTGGCGCACCAGCGCGACCAGAGCTCGACCATCTCGTCGCTCGACGCGATGCGCTTCGAATCACTCTTGAAGAAGCAGTAGCCGCTGCGCTTCGACTTCGTCGCCGCGTTCGCAAGCTCGCTCGTGGCCGGATCGAGGCAGAGCACGATCTGCCGTCCCGGGTCGTAGCCGGCGCGCTCGATCGCGAGCATGATGAGTTCGCACGCCTCCTCGTTGCGCGAAAGGTTCGGCGCGAAGCCGCCCTCGTCGCCCACGGTCGTCGAAAGATGCTTGTCGTGCAGCACGCGCGAGAGCGCGTGGTAGACCTCGACGCCCGCGCGCAGCGCCTCGCCGAAGTCCTCGAACCCGACCGGCTGCACCATGAACTCCTGGAAGTCGACGGTGTTCGACGCATGTCGACCGCCGTTCAGGATGTTGAACATGGGCGCCGGCAGCACGCGCGCGGAGCTTCCGCCCAGGTAGCGGTAGAGCGGCAGCCGGGACGCCATGGCCGCCGCGTGCGCCACCGCCATCGACGCGCCGAGCGTGGCGTTCGCGCCGAGCTTCGATTTGTTCGGCGTGCCGTCGAGCGTGCGCAGGATGTGGTCGACCATCTCCTGTTCGCGCGCGTCGATGCCGCAGAGCGCGGGAGCGATGCGCTCGTTCACGTTCCGCACGGCCTTGCCCACGCCCTTGCCGTTCCAGCGCTTCGCGTCGCCGTCGCGCAGCTCGACCGCCTCGTGTTCGCCGGTCGAGGCGCCCGAGGGAACGATCGCGCGGCCGCTCGCGTCGCCGTCGAGCAGCACCTCGCATTCGAGCGTGGGATTGCCGCGGGAATCGAGCACCTGCCGGGCGTGCACGTCGACGATGGTGAAGCTCATGGCGATCTCCGGGTCTCAACGGTGCGGAAGGGGGCGAAGGATACCGCAGCGGCGCGACGCGGCTGCCTGCGCTCGGGCGTCACCAGGCCGGATGCCGCGGAGCGGAGCCTTCGAGCACGGCCCAGACGTCCTTGACCACCCAACTCATCGCGTCGGTGGCGCGAACGGTTCGGCTCGCCAGATGCGGAGCCAGATGCGCGTTCGAAAGGCCCAGCAGGGGGCAGTCGGCCGCGAACGGCTCCCGCGCGTGCACGTCGAGGATCGCCATCGCCGCGGGATTGGCGCGGAGGAACGACGCAAGCGCCGCCGAATCGATCACGAATCCGCGACTCGTGTTGATGAGGATCGCGTCCGGGCGCATGAGCGAGAGCAGCCCCGTGTCGACGAAGCCGCGGTTGCACTCGCGGCCGTCGCAGTGGAGCGAGATCACGTCGCTCTCGGAGAAGAGCTCGGCGAGCGGAACGGGACTCGCGCCCGCGCGGCGCTCCGGCGGAATCTCGACGAGATCGTTGTAGACCGTTTCGAATCCGATCGCGCGAGCCACCTCCGCCACGCGCCGGCCGATGCGCCCGAGCCCCAGGATTCCGAGCCTCAGTTCGTCCATCTGCCAGAGGCCGACCACTTCCTCGCGCAGTCGACTCCACTCCTCCGCGTCGACCGCCTTCTCGAGAAAGAGCCGAGGCCGCAGCGCGTCGCACAGGAGGCACACCACGTATTCGACGACCGCCTGCGTGTTCGCGTCCGGCGTG
>VGXK01000510.1 GCA_016873355.1 Phycisphaerae bacterium
CCGGATTCGGCCTCGGCCCGACGATCGGCGCCACGATCGGCGGACTCGCGACGGCGCTGCTCTTCGGCACGGCGCTCAGCCCGTCGAGCGACTTCTACGTTCGTCCGATTCGGCGCGGCGATCGGAATTCGCGGCGCGTGGCGCTCACGTTCGACGACGGCCCCGACCCGATCCGCACACCGCAGGTCCTCGAGGCGCTCGCCGAGTCCGGCGCCCGCGCGACCTTCTTCATGATCGGCCGCCGAGTCGCGGAGCACGCATCGCTCGTGCGGCGCGTGATCGACGAAGGACATGAAGTGGGCGATCACAGCTTCTCGCACGCTCGCACGCTTCCGTTCGGAACCTGGGATCGCCAGCTTCGCGAGATCGAGGACGGTCGACGCGCGCTGCTCGGCGCCGGCGTTCCGTTCGTGCGATGGTTTCGCCCGCCGATGGGGCTCGCCACGCCGGCGCTGGCGATGGCGCTCGAGCGATCCACGCTTCGCGCCGTGAACTGGTCGATTCACTCGCGCGATCTCGGCGACCCGCACGCGGAACGCATCGCGTCGCGCGTGCTCGGGCGGATCGGCGGCGGCGACATCGTGCTGCTGCACGACGGCTCCGACCGCCACGGCTCCGGTCCCGAGGCGCTTCCCGCGGCGCTTCGACGCATTCTCACCGGCCTGCGCGATCGAGGGCTCGAGCCGGTCACGCTCTCGTCGCTGCTGTCGCCGACGGAGTCGACACGGTGAGTCCGTCGCGCGAGGCGACGGCCGCACCCTCCGGTGCCGCGACGGCGCGCACGGCGGCGCCCACCGCATCGGCGGCGCCCGTTCGCACGGCGCCGACCGATCCGATCCCCCGTCCGATTCTCGGCCCGGCGCCTCGGCGCGACCGACTGCGCGCGGCGCTGCTCTTCGCCGCCGCCCGTGCGATCGAGTTCTCGTTCGGCGTGCTCAACACGGTGGCGTTTCCGGTGCAGCGCGTGCGCGCATCGCGGCTGCCGCCGCAGGGGCCGATCATCTTCGTGGCGAATCATCGAAGCCTGCTCGACACGCCGTTCATCCGCTGGTCCTTCGAGCGATCCCTGCGACAGCGCCTCGTGCCGGTCGGAGGGTTCGACTTCTTCGAGCCGCGCGGCTCGCTGCTGAAGCGGTTGCTCGCATCGCTCGTCCTGCGCTTCATCGTCGACGGCTATCGCGTGTGGATGATCGATCGACGACTCGACGGCAACGTGCATCTCGGGCCGCTTGCGGCGCTGATCGATTCGGGCTGGTCGCTGCTGCTCTATCCGGAGGGCAGGCGCTCCCGCACCGGACGAATGGGTGCGATGCAGCCGGGCGCGGCGCTTCTCGCGCGCCGATTCGGCGCCGCCGTCGTGCCGATCTTCATCGATGGCACGCAGCGGATCCTGCCGCCGGGATCGACCTGGCCGCGACCGGGAGCGCTGCACATCCGCGTCGGTGCGCCGCTGCGGCCGGAGCCGCTCGAACATCCCGAGGCATTCATGCGCCGGCTTCGCGCCGCCCTGTCGAGCCTCTCGCGCGGCGCGGAGGCGCCCGCGTGATCGCGAAGGCGATCGAGGGACTGCTCTTCCGATGGCTCTTCATTCCGCTCGCACGGCACGCGCCGTGGGCGTCGCGGCGGCTGCGACCGCTGTTCGCGTCGATCACCTGGCGCCTGCTGCCGAATCGACGACGCACGCTGCGCGAGACGGCGCGGGTGCTGCTCGGAAGCCGACCCTCGCCGCGCGAGATCGACTCGCACGGTCGCCGCGTGCTGCTCCATCTCCAGGACTTCATCGCCGACGTCGCCACGATCGACCGTCGCCCGATCGAGGCGCTCGCATCGCGCGTGAAGCGCTTCGACGGGCTCGACCACCTGCTCGCGGCGCTGCGATCGGGTCGCGGCGCGATTCTCGCGAGCGCGCATCTCGGAAGCTTCGAGTCGGCGGTGGCGGCGCTTCGCCGCGCGAGTTCCGTGCCGGTGCATGTGCTCTTTGCGCGGGACCGCATCCGCGCGTTCGATCGAGCGCGCACGCTGGCGCGCCGGCACCTGGGAGTCGTGGAGCATCCGGT
>VGXK01000511.1 GCA_016873355.1 Phycisphaerae bacterium
CGCGAGCGGCGGTTCGCGCGCTCGACGCCACCGTGGCGCGGCATGTCGGCGATCGCTCCACGCTCGACCTCGTCGTCGACGGCATCTCGCCGGCGAGCGGGGACTTCCTCGAGCACAGCCGCAAGCTGGCGTTCCGCGGCAACAGCGGGTTGCTCGGCGTGCAGGCGAAGGTTCGCCTCATGACCGTGCTCATGGCGCCGAACGCGAAGGACGAGTCGCGCGTGGACATCGCGATCGTGCGCGGCTACCTGGGTCTGCGGCGACTTCGCACCGACGTGCGCTGGCCGATCTTCCAGATGCGCGCCTGGGGAAGCGAGGAGGGAATGACGCGGGCGGATCAGTGGGAGCCGCTGGAATCGATCGAACGGGGCTCCGCGGGCTCCCCGATCATGCGTCGATTCAGCTCGGTGAGCGAACGAGATCTCGAGGTGCAGCACGCGCCGACGGGGTCGAACTACCTGCTCGCGCCCGGGCCGATCGGCAACTCCGGCGCCGTCGACTGCTTCGTGGGCGATTGCGCCCGCGCCGCCGCGTCGCGCTACCGCACGAAGAAGGATTCGACCGGCGAGTTCGGCGCCACCATCTCGGCGCCGACCGAGCGGCTCGTCTTCGATCTCATCGTCGACGAGCGCCTGGAGTTCGTGCTCCGGCCCGAAGTGCGGGCGTTCATGGGAATCTTCATGGACTCCACGGAGGACACGATGGCCGGAAGCGGCATGGCGCTGGCGGTGCCGCGCGTGGTGACGGCGCTTCCGGGGCGTCCGCCGGCCGTGACCACGCCCGGAGTTCCGCAGTACTCCGCCATCGTCAAGCTCGTGAACGAACGAATGGGCTGGGCCGGCGACAACTTCCGCGGCTGCCGCTTCGCGCTTTCGCATCCCCCGCTCGGCTCCACGATTCTGCTTCGATTCACGCTTCCCGAGGCGCCGCGCTCGGCACGGTGAGCTGCCAGAAGCCGACGTCGTGCCAGCGATCGAACTTGTAGCCCACCTGGGGAAAGACGCCGATCGGCTTGAAGCCGAGACCTTCGTGCAGACGAACCGAGATCTCGTTCGGCATCGTGACGCCGCCGATGATCGCATGGAATCCCTTGGCCATGCACGCGTCGATCAGCGCCTGATAGAGACGCCGGCCGAGGCCCTTCCCCTGCGCCTCGGGCATCATGTAGATGCCGATCTCGACGGTGTTGCGATAGGCGGCCCGCGTGCGCCACGGTCCTGACTTGGCGTAGCCGAGGAATCGCCCGCGCTCCGGGCGCGAGTCGGCGTCGTCACCCGAACCGCGATCGGTTCCCCCGTCGCCGCATGCCACGAGGAACGGATAGCGAGGCCCGAGCCGACGCCATTCCTCGCGGAGCTCCTGTGCCGTGATTTCCGCCTCGCCGAAGTGAATCGCGGTCTCCCGGATGAATCGATTCGTGAGCGCCGCGATCGACTCGAAGTCCTCGTGTTCGACCGGACGGATTCGCATCGGCTCGAGTCCGCGGCCGGCGCTAGCGCGGCGCCGCGGCGGCTCCCTTCTGCCACGCCAGGAAGCCGCCGCCGAGATTCGTCGCCGTGAATCCGTGTCGCTCGAGCAGCGCCACCGCCCGCGCCGATCGCTGGCCGCTGCGGCAGTGCACGTAGATGTGGCGATCCTTCGGCAACTCCTTCAGGTGAGCACGAAGCCGCGTGTGCGAAATCTGTCGCGCGCCGGGAATGGCGCCCGCGGCGAACTCGTCGGCGCGGCGCACATCAAGAAGGAAGGAATCGGGCGCCGAGAAACGGCTCTCGCCCTCCACGATGCCGATTTCGTCCGATGTGGCCAGCGTGCCTCCGTTGCGCCGGTACTCGTCAAGCGTGGGCGCGTCGAACCAGCCGCGCACGTCGTCGAGCCCGATGCGCACGAGCATTCGCAGCGCCTCGTCGAGCCGGGATCCTTCCACGAGCAGCACGATCGGGTCGCGTTCCTCCACCATCGATCCGACATCCGCGGGGAATGACTTGCCGAGCGGATGGAAGAGCGACTTCGGAAGGTGGCCGGCGCAGAAGTCGACCCACGAACGC
>VGXK01000512.1 GCA_016873355.1 Phycisphaerae bacterium
CAAGATCCGCCTGCTTCGCCCTCCTTGCCACACTCGTCTCGCCAACGCCAGCTCGCTACGCCTGAGTCGTCACCGCTCTAGGTCGTGTAGTCGGCGTTGAGTCGGACATACGCCTCGGTGAGACCGCAGGAGAGGAATTCCTCTTCGGGTCCGCCGCGACCGAGATCGAGTGAGATCTCGACGATCGGCTCGCGGAACGCGCGCTCGCGATCGGCGAGCGGCGTCTCCGCCGGCGCGCCGCGCTCGAAAAGCGTGACGCCGCCGACGACGAGGCGCGCCTCGTCGAGATCGAAGTGAACGCCCGCGCGACCGGCGGCGGCGAGAATGCGCCCCCAGTTGGGATCGCCGCCGGTGACGGCGGTCCGCACGAGCAGACTCTGGGCGATCGTCCGGGCGACCACGAGCGCCTCGCCGGGACCGCCCGCGCCGCGCACGCGCACGCGAATGGCACGCTCGAAGCCTTCGCCGTCGCTCACCACCATGAGCGCGAGCGATCGGGCCGCGAGGATGAATGCCGCGCCAAGGGAGGCGTCGGAGCACTTGCCCGCGGCGCCGGACGCGAGCGCGAAGACCGAGTCGTTCGTCGAGGTGTCGCCGTCGATCGAGATGCGGTGGAAGCTGCGATCGACCGCCTCGCGCAGGATGCGGTCGAGCGCCGGCGGTTCGATCGCCGCGTCGGTCGCGAGCACGGCGATCATCGTCGCCATGTCCGGATGGATCATGCCCGCGCCCTTCGCCACGCCGACGACGCGCGCTTCGCCAACGGGCACTTCCACCCACTTCGGCTTGGTGTCCGTGGTCATGATCGCCCGCGCGAACGGCTCGACGCTTCCGGGCGCCGCGTCGCGCGCCATGCGTGAAATCGCCGGCACCATGCGCTCGACCGGAAGCTGAACGCCGATCACGCCCGTCGAGTTGACGAGCACCGAATTCGTGGCGACCTCGAGTTCGCCGGCGACGGCGTCGACGCACGCCTGCGCGTTCGACATGCCCGGCTGGCCCGTCGCCGCATTCGCGTTGCCGGAGTTGAGGAGCAGCGCCGACGCATGGCCGCGCGTCTCCGCAAGATGCTGGCGCGAAAGGTGAATGGGCGCGGCGCAGACGAGATTGCGCGTGAAGACTCCCGCCGCCGACGCGCCGCGCTCGCAGACGAGGAGCGCGAGATCGTTCCGCCCCGGCGCCTTGATCGCGGCGGACGCGACCGACGCCGCGAAGCCTTGCGGCCAAGAAGGCGCCGCCGGCCGCTCGGCGACGATCGAATCACAGGATGCGGGATCGAGCGAAGGCGCGGCGCCGGCGCGACGAGCGCTCGCGCGCGAGCCGCCGGCTCGGGCCGCGCTCGCCGTTCCCGGCGCGTTCGCGCGCGGCGCCCCGCCGCGCGGCGACTCACTCACGGGACGCCCCCGAACCGCCTCGATCGCCTGCCGCGCGCGGCGCCGAGCCCGGCGGCGGCAGCGTGGGGTCGATCTCCGCGTCGATCACCGCACCGGTGTCGATCACCATCGCGATCTCGTCGCAGCAGGTGTTCTTGGGGCACTTGGCGCAGTCCTTGAGGATCTTCTCCGGCAGGCTGTTCACGCTCACCTGGCGGAATCCGCAGCGCTCGAAGAACTTCGGCGCTCGCGTGAGCACGAAGACGCGCGGAATGCCGAGGCCTCGCGCACGCTCGAGGAAGTACTGCACGAGGCCCGAGCCGAGTCCCTTGCCGTGCGTCTGCTCGTCGACGCCGAGCGAGCGGATCTCCGCCAGGCTCGGCGTGTAGATCCAGAGGCTCGCGCAGCCGGCGACGCGACCATCGACCGTGACCACGCCGAAGTCGGTGATCTTTTCGAGGATCTCGTCGCGCGAGCGCGGAAGGTTTTCGCCTCGCTCCGCCCAGAGGTCGACGAGGCGGCAGATGTCGTCCATGTCCTCGACGCTCGCGTCGCGGAACTCGACGACGGGCGCGGCGGGGGCGGCGGCCCGCTTCGTGCGCCGCTTCCTGCCGGCGGCGCGAGCGGACGCCGCGGCTTTCGCAGGCGTCGTGATCGGCGCG
>VGXK01000513.1 GCA_016873355.1 Phycisphaerae bacterium
GAGCTGACGCCCGCGCAACGCGAGCTGCTCCTCGACATCCGCCGCGAGCATCCCGGTGCGTCGGCGACGCTGATCGTGCGCACGCTCGTGCTCGACGGCCGGCTGGCCAAGGGCAGCGTGTCGGTGTCGACGGTGACGCGGCTCTACCGCGACGCCAAGCTGCCGCGCGGCGTTCGTCGCGACGGCCACACGCGCCTGCGCTGGCAGGCCGAGCACGCCGGCGCGTTGTGGCACGGCGACGTCTGCCACGGCCCGGCGCTGCGCATCGGCAAGACCACCAAGCCGCTGCGTATTCACGCGCTGCTCGACGACGCCTCGCGGTTCGTGGTCGCGCTCGAGGCGCGCCACAGCGAGCGCGAGGACGACCTGCTCGACCTCTGGCTCGCGGCGCTCCGCCGCCACGGCGCGCCCGACGCGCTCTACTTCGACAACGGCTCGACCTACCGCGGCGACGACCTGCGCCTCGCGTGCGAGCGGCTCGGCATCACGCTCATCCACGCGAGCCCCGGCGACGCCCCCGCGCGCGGCAAGATGGAACGCTTCTGGCGCACGCTTCGTCAGGGCTGCCTCGACCATCTGGGCACGATGACCTCGCTGCACGACGTGCAGGCGCGGCTGCTCGCGTTCCTCGACGAGCACTACCACCGCGCGCCGCACGGCGGCCTATTCGGCAAGACGCCGGCTGAGGCGTGGGCCGGCGCGAAGACGCGTGCGCTCGACGAGCCGACGCTGGCCGCCGCGCTCACCACGACCGTGCGCCGCCGCGTGCGCAAGGACGGCACGCTCGACGTGCGCGGCCGGACCTGGCAGCTCGACGAGAGCTTCCTCTCCGGCGCGGTCGTCTCCGTCGCCGTCGATCTCGCCGGCGCCGCCGCGCCGGTGGTCGAGCACGATGGCCGCCGCTACACGCTTCACCCCGTCGACGCGGTCGCCGCCGGCAGGCGGCGGCGCACACCGCCTGCGCCGCCGCCGCCGACCGTGCCGTTCGATCCGGCCGGTGCGCTGCTCGATCGCCTTGCCGGCCGGCCGCCGCGCCACCGCCCCGAGGAGGACTGACATGAGCCAGCCCTACCTCGCCCACTTCGCGCTCAAGGAGCCGCCGTTCTCGAAGGAGATCCCCGACGCCGACCTGTGGCTGCCGTCGAGCAAGCTCGCTGCCGTCGAGTCGCTGCTCGACGCGCTCGACGAGCACGCCTCCGTCGTGCTCGTCGGCGAGCCCGGCGTCGGCAAGACCTGCGTCCTGCGCGCGCTCCGCCATCGCATCCCCGCCGCCGGCTTCCGCCTCACCTACTGCCACAACGCCACGCTCGGCCGGCGCGACTTCTATCGCCAGCTCTGCCACGCCGTCGGCATCTCACCCGCCGCCACCGCCGGCAGCTTGTTCTACGGCCTGTCCCGCCACGTCGAGGAGCGCGCCGCCGAGCGCATCCATCCCGTGTTCCTCCTCGACGAGGCCCACCTCATGCACCAGGACACGCTCGACCACCTGCACATCCTGCTCAACTACGCCTGGGACAGCCGCGCGCTGCTCTCGCTCGTGCTCGTTGGGCTTCCCGAGCTGCGCGAGCGCCTCGAGCTGCGCCGCAACCGCTCGCTCTACTCGCGCATCCATCACCGCCTCGAGATCGCCGCCCTCACCCCCGAGGACACAGCCGAGTACCTCCGCATGCGCCTTCACAGGGTCGGCTGCGACCGCGAAGTATTCGCCTCCGACGCCGTCGTGCTCTTCCACGAGGCCACCCTTGGCGCCATGCGCGATCTCGACCGCCTCGCCGCCCACGCGCTCCGCGAAACCGCTCGCAAGAAGCGCAAGCTCGTCGAGCGCGACGTTGCCGCCCGCGTCATCGAGGCCGACTCGCGGGAGCGCGACCGATGAGCCGGCGCGTTCGCCTACCGTCGCCGGCTGACCTCGCCGAGGAGCCGGCACTCGGGCCGCTGCTCCTGCTCGAGCTCGCTGCCGCCGTCGCCGCCAACGCCCTCCGTGCTCGCCACGTCGCCATCGAGGGCGACCACCAGCCCGACGAGACCGCC
>VGXK01000514.1 GCA_016873355.1 Phycisphaerae bacterium
ACGCGCTTCGACCCGCACTGGTTCCGAATCTGCGTCGACACCGCGCCGATCCTCGAGCGCGAACACGCCGCGCGCGCGGGACTCGGCCGCATCGGCAAGCACACGCTGCTGATCGGCGAAGGCGCCGGAAGCTGGCTGCTGCTCGGCGTGATCGTCACCACCTTTCCGCTCATCGCGACCGACGCGGCGCCTCGCCCCGCGTCGAGCGATCCCTGCGGCACGTGCACGCGATGCATCGACGCGTGCCCGACGCAGGCGATCACGCCCTGGTCGGTCGACGCGACGCGATGCCTGAGCTACTTGACGATCGAACACAAGGGCGACATCAGGCCCGAGTTCGCCGCGCGCGCGGGCGACTGGCTCTTCGGCTGCGACGACTGCCAGGAGGTCTGCCCGCACAATCAACCGACGCGGAAATCGCGGCGCACCGGCGCCGCCGACGCGTACGCGCCGACCCATCGCGACTTCGACCTGCTCGAGATCCTCGGCTGGAGCGAATCCGACCGCGACGCGGCGAATCTCAGCGCCGTGCTCCGCCGCGCGTCGCTTCCCATGTGGAAGCGCAACGCGCGCGTGATCCTCGACGGCGCGTCGCGTGGCGCGAAGCCCTGAATCCAGAGGTCGCGCCTCAGCGCGGCGGCGGGGGAGATCCCGCGAGCGGCTCGACGACCACCGCAGTTCCGTAGCAGAGCACTTCCGTCGCGGCGCCCTTTCCGCCCACGTCGGATGCGTCGTAGCGCATGCCGATGATGGCGTTCGCGCCGACCTGGCGTGCGTGTTCGACGAGCAGGTCGAAGGCCTGCTGGCGCGCCTGCTCGCACATCTCCGTGTACGCGCCGATGTGGCCGCCGATGATGTTCTTCAGGCCGCCCATGATGCCTTGGGCGATCGTCGGCGCTCTCACGATGAGGCCTCGCACCAGGCCGCAGTATTGAGTGATGCGATAGCCGTCGATGGTGAAGGTGGTCGTCACGAACATGAGGTTCTCCGCGATGCGGACCCGGCCGCGGCGGCATGCTACCGACGCGGCATCCCTTGGCGCCCGGCACGCGGGCAGCCGGCGCCGCGCCCTACTCCGCCGCTTCCGGCGCGCACATGCTCTTGCTGTAGAAGCCGGAGCGATCGAAGCAGCAGACTCGCTTCTTTCCGGAGGCGAGCATGTCGCACGCGGCGGCGACGCGCTTCACGCGAGTCTCGGCCTTCTTGCCCGAAGTGATCCAGCTGATCCAGTCCGTTCTCGCGGCGGGGGTGATCTCGTTCCACATCGCCTTCGCCTTCGGCGCGGCGGCAAGCGCCCTGCGCAGATCCGGCGGAACCTCCGCTTCGAGCGGCTCGCCGCCGATCCGAAGTTCGACGGCGACCGCATCGCCGACCTTGGCGCCGGCCTTCTCGCGAAGCGCCTTCGGCACCTTCAGCCAGTGGCTCTTGCGTCCATCCGGCTCCAGCGACGCGCGGAACGCCTGGCCGTTCAGCGTTCCTTCGACCACCTGCATGCCGCGCCCCGGCAGCTTCGAACTCGCGCTCTTCGGCAGCACCAGGAACGACCACGCGCCGCCGTTCTCGGGCGCCGCGGGCTTCAGCAGCTTCGCCTCGAATCGAACGGTGGCGCTGGTCGCGGTCATCGATCCTCTCTTGTCGACGGAGAGAGCGTACCGCACCACGGATCGCGCTCCCGGCGGAAGCGCACCGACCTGGCGCAAGAGGCGGATGATTACGCTGGCCGGGCGCAGGCAATGCCCGAACGCATCTCCGCACCAATGGCGCCGCCCACCATTCGACTCGCGACTGCCGCGGACGCGGACGGAATCTGGCGCGTCTTCCAAGCCGTCGTGCGCGGGTCCGATTCCTTCCCGTGGCCGCCTGACACCTCCAAGGCCGACGCGCTCGCGGCGTGGATGCATCCGTCGAACACGGTGATGGTGGCGCTCGACGAGAGCAACGAGATCGTCGGCAGTTACTTCCTGCGACCGGTGCAGCCGGGGCTCGCGTCGCACATCGCCAACGCCGCGTACATGGTGGCGCCG
>VGXK01000515.1 GCA_016873355.1 Phycisphaerae bacterium
GCGAGCTGTCCTTCATCGAGCACCGAGGCGCACCTTCGGCGCGCGGCCGACCTTCGCGCGCACCACTTCCCGAACGACCACTGGCTTCAGTCGTGCGTGGCGTGCGAGCTCGGCCGTTGTCTGGCGAAGCAGGGACGGGATGCGGAGGCCGCCGCGCTGTTGCGCGACGCGCGGCCCCGCGTGGTCGCCGCCCGCGGCGCCGATCACGTCATGGCGAAGCGCGCGGCGGAGGCGCTCGCCGAGATCGACGCCCGCGCCGCGAGCGACCGTTGAGTCAGAATCGCCAGCCGTGAACGGCGTCGAGGTATCCGAAGAGGAAGACATCGTTCCAGCCGCTCGGCGCGGTGTTCGATTCCGGCAGCGTGAGCAACCACGCACCGTCGATGCGCTTGAATTCAAGTTCCGACTTCTCGCGCGCGCCGGCGGTGAGCTTCGCGGTTGCGGAATCGCCGGAGACCTTCAGATCGCTCAGCGTCGGGTCGAGAGGCGGCGCCGGTCGGCGGCCGTCCGTGCCCGTCTGATCCGCCCACGCCAGCAACGCCACCGCCAGCGCCTCCCGATTCTTGACGGTTTCGAGGTACGACGCAATCACCTTGCGACCGTCCGGCCGCTGTTTCTGCTGCCTCGCCTCGCGCATCAATTCATTTGCGGCCGCCTGCGCCTTGTCCGAATCGAAACCGTGCTCCTTGAGCAATCGATCAAGCGACTCCGCCGTGTCCTGCGACGTCGCGCCGCTGAACTGAAGCATGGTCAGCAGGTGAACCAGGACCAGGTCCCTTGCCTCCGGCGCGAAGCACTTCACGCTCGCGCTCCAATCCTTCTTCTTCGTCGCCGCGATGAACGCGTTCGCGGCGTCCTCGGCGGACGCGGCCGACGGCGCTTCCGGTTCCGGTGGCTTCGCCTGGTTCGGCGGCGTGGCGCGAGGCGATGACTCGGCCGGCGGCGGCGCCGCCTGCAACGCGAGCAGCAGCGCCGTGGGCGCCAGAAGTCCGCTCTTGATCGTCGTCATGGTCATGGTCGGCAGCCTATCGCGCCCGAACCCGGCGATCAGTCCATTGAGGACGCCGCGGCGCCGGAGTCTGCGATCGAGAGGCCGCAACAGGCAGCGTTGCGACGAAGGCATTGAGGCGCACGCACTTCGTCGACGTGGTGAGCGGCGCATCGATCTCCTTTAGACTCACGGGACTCAAGGAGAACCGATGCCCATCCGGTCACCACGCCGTTCCTCGTCGCCCAGCCGTCGGACGAACTCCCCACCTGGGAGCCGTCTTCGTGAGCGATTGCTTCGATTTCCGATCGCTCCTGCGCTGCTGCTGGCGACTGCGGTCGCGCGTCCGGCGCATGCCGACGAGGGCATGTGGCTCTTCACGAATCCGCCGACGGAGATTCTCAAGACTCGCTTCGGCTTCGAGCCGACGCCCGAGTGGCTCGAGCACGTTCGCAAGTCCGCCGTCCGTTTCAGCACGGGAGGATCCGGTTCGATCGTCTCGCCCGACGGACTGGTGATGACGAATCATCATGTCGCCAGCGACATGCTTCAGAAGCTGTCGACCCGCGAGAAGGATCTGCTGAGCACCGGCTTTCTCGCTCGAACGCGGGCGGAGGAGCTGAAGTGCCCCGACCTTGAACTTGCGGTGCTCTGGGAGATTCGAGACGTCACCGACCAGGTGAACGCCGCCGTACCGGACGGCGCCGGCGTCGCCGAGGCCGGAGTCGCGCGACGCGAAGCGATCGCGGCCATCGAGAAGGAGGCGCAGGACGCATCCGGACTCAAGAGCCAGGTCGTGACGCTGTACGGCGGCGGCCAATACCACCTCTACCAGTACCGACGCTACACCGATGTACGCGTGGTGTTCGCGCCCGAGCAGACGGCGGCCTTCTTCGGCGGCGATACCGACAACTTCGAGTATCCGCGCTTCGACTACGACGTCACCTTCTTCCGCATCTACGAGAACGACCAGCCGCTCAAGCCCGAGCACTTTCTTCGCTGGTCGAAAGGCGCTTCCGAGGGAGATCTT
>VGXK01000516.1 GCA_016873355.1 Phycisphaerae bacterium
CTTCGAGGCGTGGAAGCGCTTCCCGACGAGCGCGGTCCCGGGCTTCCTTCGCTCGAAGGCGCAGAATCGGCCGACGCCGTCGACGACTCCGGCGCCGATCCGGGCGCGGCGACTCGCGCCTCGTCGGCCGTTCCCGACGACCGGGAACGAGCCTGATCCCGCGCCACGAGCGCGAGGTCGGGTCCTGGGCGTCGAAGCACGCGCGAGCGTCACGACCGTGCAACTCGATTCTTCTCGTCGCACGAAACCACCGATAGACTCGGGAGCGATGGTTCGGCCCGGAGCGATTCGATCGATGCTTGCGACGCTCGCGCTCGTGCTCCCCTTCTGCGGGTGCCATGCGCTCTCGCTGCTCGGTCGCGTCGACCTGTGCTGCCGCCCGATCGCGACCGCGCCCCCGCGCTGCGCGCAAGCGTGCTGCTCGAGTCCCGCCGCCGAGTCGACCGATCCCGGCGAGCCGCACTCCGAATCGGAGCGTCGCGCGCCCGCGATTCCAGGATGCGAGAGCGACACCTGCTGCGTGAAGTCGGCGCCGAGTCCGGCGCCGTGGCAGATGCCCGCGCTCGTCTGCGTCGCGTTCACGAGCGACGCCGCGGCGACGACGGCGGCGAGCGCCGAGCCGCGGCGGCTGCGCGACTGGCCTCCCACGCTGCCGCTCGGTCAGCCGCCCACGCCGCTCGACCTCGGCACGCTCCTGCTCGTGTGAAGACGGCGGATCCCGCGTCGGCGCCGCGTCGGCGCCGATGAGGCGATCGCGCGCTCCCGCGCGCTCGCCGGGTCCGTTCCCTGCACGCGAGTCGACTCATGCACAACGACATTCCGCTTCCTTCGCGCTCGATCGTGGCGCGCTGGATCGTTCCCCTGGTCATCGTGGCGGGCGCGGCGACCGCGCTCGTGCTCTCCGGTTTCGAGGCGCTTCGGCCGGCCGCGCCGGTGCGCGTGGCGCCGGTGATGCTCGTGGCGCGCTCGCAGGCGCCGCCCGCGTCTCCCGCGCCGGCGCCTTCCTCCCCCGCGTCTCCCGCTCCCGTGTCTCCAGCGCCCGCGCTCGTTCCCGTCGCCGCTCGCTGGGTGCAGGCGCCCGGCTGGATCGAGCCCGATCCGCAGGAGGTGCACGCGAGCGCCCTGCGCGACGGCATCGTCGAGGAACTGCTCGTGCTCGAAGGCGACGCCGTCCGCAAGGGCGATCCCGTCGCGCGGCTCGAGTCGAGGAGCGCGGCGCTCGCCCACGCTCGCGCGAAGGCCGAGCTCGCCAAGGCCGAGAGCGATCGCGCCCGCTTCCTCTCGATGGCGGAAGACGCGCGCACGGAGGAAGCGCAGCTTCCGTTCCGTCGCGCTGCCGCCGCCGCCCGCTTCGCCGCCGCGAAGGATGCGTCCGAGCGAGCCGATCGCCTGGCGCAGCAGAACGCCGTCGGCGAGGGCGAAGTGGTGAAGCTCCGCAACGCCATGCTCGAGGCCCGCGCCGATCTCGAGTCGATCGAGCCGCGCGCCCGCGCCATCGCCGCCGCCATCCGCGCCGCCGACGCGGAGGCGGCAACGGCCACGCTCGTGCCGCAGGCGATGCTCGACGAGGCGGCGCTCGCGCTCGAGCGCAGCACCGTCGTTTCGCCGATCAGCGGCGTGGTGATGGAGGTGCACGCGACGCCGGGCCTCTCCATCATGGCGGGCGACCTGGCGCTCGGCCGCGCGATCGTCACGCTCTACGACCCCCGCAAGCTGCGAGTCCGCGCGGATGTTCCGCTGGCGGATGCCGCGGGACTCTCGGTGGGACAGCGCGCGCGCGTGACGGTGGAAGTGCTTCCCGATCGGGTCTTCGAAGGCATCGTCTCGCGGCTCGTGCACAAGGCCGACATTCAGAAGAACACGGTCGGCGTGAAGGTGTCGCTGCTCGATCCGTCTCCGGAGCTCAAGCCCGACATGCTCGCGCGGGTGCGCATCGAAGTCACAGGTGCGGCGGCCGGCGGTGCGGGCGCGGGCGGCGGTGCGGGCGCGGGCGACGGCGCAGGCGGCGGCGC
>VGXK01000517.1 GCA_016873355.1 Phycisphaerae bacterium
CGCAGGTCTTCGTACCCGCCGAGGGCGAGAAAGGCCGCGTACACCGTGCCGGCGTCGGCGTCGGGCGTCTGGGCGTAGCCGCCGTCGGCCGATCGATAGGCCTCGATGCGGGCGAGCAGGCCGCGCGCCGGCGCCGCGCTCGCGTCGCGCGAGAGCGTCGCCCAGCAACGCGCGAGGCTCGCGAGATGGACGAAATCGAGTGCGTCCCCGTCGCGAAAACTGGTGAGGTACTCGGTGACCACCGCCGACGGGAGCGGCTCCTGCAGGGCGACCAGCCCCTCGAGGCCGAAGACGGTGTAATAGAGGTCGCTCGTGCCCCCGCGGTTCAGGAACCCGCCGTCGGGGCCGAGGCGGCTGCGGAGAAAGCCGGCGACGAGATTGCGGGACTCACCGAGCTGCTGCGGCGCCAACCGCGCCACCTGCAGCATTTCGAGCCTCAAACTCACTGCACCAACCCTGAATCTCGACGCGGAAGATCTTGCCGATGACGCGGCGCAGCAGTCCCTTGAGGCTGGCGTTCTGGAGGTCGGGGAGCGCCTGGATCGCCTGCTCCTTGTACATCTCGAGCAGCGTGCGGCAGCGGTCGTCGGCGCCGGCCTCGCGCAGGAGCTGCCGGAGGTCTCCAGCGGGGGCTGACGCGGCCCGCTGCCACACCTGCTGGAGGCGCTGCTTCGGGGCGCCCGTGGCGCGTTCGCACGCCACCGCCAGCGGCAGCGACGGCCGGAGCGCCTGCAGGTCGTCCGGGGCGTCGCGCCCGTCGAGGTCGTCGAGGTCGTCGCGAATCTGGTACGCCACGCCGAGCGCGTCGCTGTAGCGCTCGAGCGTCGCGTGCACCTCGTCCGGTGCGCCCGCGTAGGCGGCCCCCAGCCGGAGCGCCACCGCGAAGGCGGGCGACGTCTTCCGCCGGAAGATCTCGAGCACGTCGGCGCTGCCCAGCACGCGCGGACGATGCACCCAGTCGAGCTCGGCGCCCTGGCCCAGGCAGAGCTGCCGGTGCCCCTGCGCGGCAATCTGGAGCAGCGCGGCGCGGACCGCCGGCGGCGCGTCGCACGCCGCCAGCAGGCGGTACCCGTCGCCGATCAGCAGGTCGCCGGCGTTGAGCGCCACGGGCACGCCGTGCTCCACGTGCAGCGCCTCCGCGCCGTACCGCGTCGCGTCGTCGTCTTCGATGTCGTCGTGGACGAGGGACGCCTTGTGGAAGCACTCGACGGCGACCGCGATCGACTTCAGCGCGTCGGGCAGCGGCGCCGACGGGTCGTCCTGGAGCGCTCGGTATGCGCATGCGGTCAGGAACGGACGCCAGCGCTTGCCGGCGCGCGCGAGCCACGCGCGCGCGACGTGGTCGGCCGGCCCTTCGGCGGGTCCGAGGAGCCGGGCGAGCGACGCCGGCTCGAACCAGGAGTCGACCTCCGTGCGGAGCGCGTCGAGATCGAGGCGGTGCGTGCGGTCGTCGGCCGTGAGATGGATGACGTCCCACACCCACTCGAGATCGACGGTCGTATCCGCGCAGTCGTCCTGGAGCAGTGGGATCGCGACGCCCGGAATGGCCGCCGCCTCCATGTAGGGAAACGCGCGCTCGAGCACCGACAGACAGCTCACGCCGACGATCGCGTCGATCTTGCCCGTCTGGATGAGCGACATCACGATCGCCGACCCCTCGGCGACCAGCACGGCGTAGCCGAGGCGCTCGGCCTCGTTCTGCAGGTCCTGGATGGTGCAGAGGCCGCACTGCTTGCAGAGCAGGCCGAACTCGTCGAACGGCGCCGGGCAGCGGTCCTCGACCCGCAGGCACTTGGGGAGGAGCAGCAGGCGCCGATCGTACGGAACGGTCGCGAGCTGCGCGCGCCACGCCTCGTTGCTCAGCAGCACCCCGACGTAGTCGCGGTAGATCGGATCGACGCCCGCACCCGCGACGATCTCGTCGGCGCCGCTCCGCAGCTCTTCGAGGACGAGCGGCGGCACGAGCGTGCTCCCCCGGGCCGCCACGTACCGCGCCACGTGGGCCCGCAGA
>VGXK01000518.1 GCA_016873355.1 Phycisphaerae bacterium
TCGCCGCCGCCCGACGCGGCCGCGCCCGCCGCCTCGCCGCCGCCGGTGCCCGCTCTGCCGTCGATCGACGAGACGATCGCGCGAAGCTCGTCGCTCGATTCGCGCCTGGAGCACTGGGTTCGCGACGCAAGCGTCGACGCGTGGGGCGGCGCCATCGAGATCGAATCCGCAGACGACGGCTCCTTCGTGCTCGTCAGCCGCGGCGCCGACAAGGCGCCGGGAGGCGAGGGCGTCGACGCCGACATCCGCTTGCGCACGCCGAAGGAGCGACGCGGTTCGCGCCCCACGCTCGAGGACGGAATCCAGGGAATGCTGGCCAAGGCGCTGGGCTGGGAATTCCAGCTCGACGCCGTGAACTACGGCGGGGCGAGCTGGGAAGTGGCGGACATGACCGAAGGGGAGCTCATGGAGGCGTTCGAAGCCCGCGGGGTCGACGGCTCGCCGCTGCTGGAGTCGCTCGCCGGCGGCGGCGTGAGCGGCAGCGCCGCGCGCGCCATGCTCATGGTGCTGCGAGTCGCCGACGGCATGACCGGCGGCGGCGCCCGCGAGATGGTGCGGTACTTCCTGGTCGAAGCGCTCTCCATGGTCGACGAGCGCATGCTCGCCGAGGGACTCAGCGCCGAGCTCATCCAGGTCATTCTCCAGGATCGAAACCGGGTGGCGATCGAGTCGCTCGCGTCGCGTCGCTGCCGCGGAGACGACGTCGGGTCGATCGCGATCTTCTACGGCGCCGCGCACATGCCCGACCTCGAGCGACGACTGCTCGAGCAGGGAATGACCTGCGAGGAGGAGCGCTGGTTCGACGCCATGTCCGCCGATCCCGATCGAGCCGGGGTCGATGAGGAGATGAAGGCGCGGATGCGGCAGCTCTTCTCGCAGTTCCGCCGTTCGCCTCCCGCCGGGGAGCCCGCCGAGTGACGCGCCTCGACTCGAGCTTCTCCGATGCATCGAAATCGCAGGACAGCGGCGCGGCGTCGCTCAGGCTCTGCATCGAGGGAGGCGCCGAGCCGCGCACCGTCACCTTCGATTCCGTGCGCGAGATCGTGGTGGGCCGCGACGCGACGGCGCTCGTGCGCCTGCCGCACGACGCCGTGAGCCGGCAGCACCTGCGGCTCTTCCAGCGCGACGGCCGATGGTTCGCCGAGGACCTCGGCAGCCGCCACGGCACGATGGTCGACGGCGTGCTGCTCTCGCCGCGCCGACCGATCCCGGTGGGCCATTCCGCGACGATCCTCGTGCGTCCCTTCGCGCTGCGGCTCGAGTCGGGCTCGATCAGCGAATCGACTCGGGGCCTGCGCCCGCACCTGGCCGATCGCGACGATTCGAGCCTCGTTCGAACGCTCAACGAGGAGGAGCTCGGCTCGCTGAACGGGCGCCGACTGGCGCTGCTGCTCCAGGCGGCGGAGGCGATCAACTCCGCGCGCGACGAGCGTGGCGTGGCGGAGGCCGCCACCGACGCGCTCATCACCGGAACGGGATTCGCAAGGGCGCTGGCGCTGCGATGGTCGGGCAGCATCGAGTCGCTCGAGACGCTCGCGGTGAGGATCGGATCCGACGCCGACGCGGTTCCCTCGGCGCGGGTGAGCAGCACCATGCTGAAGGCCGCCGCCTCCGGCTCGCCGGTTCGCCTCGAGGATGTCGCCGCGATCCGCGAGGCGGAGAGCATCGCGGGAAGCGGCGTGGCGGCCGCGCTCTGCGCTCCGATCGTGGTGCCGCCGCTCGTCGAAGCGTTCCTCTACCTCGATTCGCAGCGGCGATCGGCGCGCCCGAACCCGGACGCCGCCGCGTTCTGTCATCTCGTGGCGAAGCTGAGCGGCCTCGCCCTGGGCAACCTGCGCCGCATGGCGGCGGAGCAGCGGCAGCGCGATCTCGAGCAAAAGCTCGACGCGGCGCGGCATGCGCAGAGCAGCCTGCTTCCGGCCGAGCGAGGCGAGCGCGACGGCTGCCGCTGGCGCCTCTTCATGCGTCCCGGACTGCTCGTGGCGGGCGACATCGCCGGCGTGCACGGC
>VGXK01000519.1 GCA_016873355.1 Phycisphaerae bacterium
TCTGGCGCTACGAGGCACTTGCTCCGACTACATCTGATCGCACCACTCGGGGTGTCAGGCGCGTTCGGCGTGGCGAGATCTCTGCCGACACAGCCCCAGAAGCGCGTGCAGCACTGAGACAAGCCGGACTCCAAGTTCTGTCCGTGTCTCCGATCCGAAGTCGAGTAAGGCATTCCAAGCCGGAAGAGGTGCCGCCGCCGAATGGTGATCTGGTCGAGGCCGGTTCGGCGGCGCGGAGGCGCAGGACGCCGACGGAAGCCGCCGCGAGAACTCGCACGCCTGGCGACACGATGCTTGCACGATGGCTTCGGGCGCGGCGCGTGCAGGCGCGCGCTGATGCGCTTGAGGCGATCTCGATGCTCCTCGACTCCGGTGTTCCGCTGCTCGCGGCCCTCGAGACTCTGACTTCACGTACCAGTGAAGACAGGTTCTCGTCCATCGACAAGACTCGGCGCGCAAGCGCGAGTGTTCCAGTGGGCGTGGGCGATTCCGGGGCCGGGGCCGGGGCCGGGGTTGGGGGGGGAGGCGGGAGCGACATTGATGGGCGACTTCGGCGAGCTCTTGTTCTTGTGCGCGAGGACTTGCGATCAGGTATCGCGCTACCGATTGCGCTTGCCAGACAGCCGGGATGGTTTGATCCGGTGGAAGTCGCGCTTGTTGCGGCGGCGGAGTCGGGCAAGGGGTTGTCGGGCGCACTCCGCGAGCTCGCCGATCGACATGGCGCGAGCGCAAAGCTCTCTCAGAAGCTGGTCGGATCGCTCACCTATCCGGCGATCGTGGTGACGGTGGGAATCGCGGTGGCGATGTTCCTCGCGGTGCGAACGCTGCCTCAGTTGGCAGGAGTGCTGACCGCGTCTCGCGTGGAAGTGCCGTTGCTCACGCGCGCGGTGATGGCGGTTGGTCGATTCGCCGTCACGTGGGGTTGGCTGGTCGCACTCGGTGTGTCGGCTGCAGTCGTGCTCGGGTACTGGTTGTCGACCTCGAAACACGCGGCGCGCACCCGATCGCGATTCTCCGTTCGCTTCCGGGGGTTGGTGATTCCGCGGCCGCTGGTCGTGCGGCGGATCGCGCTATCGCGGGCGTCCATCCTCATCGCCGATCTGCTGCGCGCAGGCATTCCGCTCGTCGATGCTCTTCGGCTCGCGGCGCCGGCTTGCCGCGGGCTCGCGGCGGGACTGGGGCGAGCGCTCGAACGAGCGGCTGAGACAGTTGAACAGGGATCGGACCTGGTCGCTGCGCTTTCACGCGCCGAGTTCCGGGGGTGGGTTGATGGAGAGTTCTTGCACCATGTTTCGGTCGGCGAAGCGAGTGGGGATCTTGCGCCGGTGCTCGAGCGGCTCGGAGCGCGCTACGACCGCCAGGCGGCGCGCTTGATCGATCGTCTCGCGTCAGTGCTCGAGCCGGCGACGATCATTGCGCTCGCAGTATTCGTGGGTACGGTGGTCATGGCCACGATCCTTCCACTCGTCAAGCTTCAGGAGATCCTGCGATGACGCACTCGACCAATGGAGTGTCGCTGAGGGGTGGACCGATGCGCGCGAGGGCGCGCCCCAATCGCTTCCGAGGAATCCGCGGGGGCCGGGTGGGGATGACATTGATCGAGGTGCTTGCAGTCGTCGTGATCCTCGGGCTGCTGGCGTCGATCCTGCTGATGGGCTTCTCCTCGACCTTCGGACGAGCGAAGTCTGAACTCGCGCGAAGCGGGATCGGAGTGATCTCGGGAAGGGTCGAACTCTTCCGCATCGAGAAAGGCGCGTTTCCGACGAACGAACTCGGCCTCAAGGCACTCACCGATGGTCAGGCCACTCCCTCGTCGAGCTACTACGTCTCAGCCGATAAGTTGATGGACCCGTGGGGGAGGCCATACCTCTACATAGCGCCTGGGCCGAATGGTCTCCCGTTCGAGATCCTCACTCGCGGGGCCGATGGCGAAGCAGGAGGTGAGGGCGAAGACGCGGATGTCAGCTCCGCCAACCTTCGGAACCTCAAGGAGTCGGTGTCGTGAACC
>VGXK01000520.1 GCA_016873355.1 Phycisphaerae bacterium
GCGAATGGACGGGCCGCGCGTGGTTCCTGGCCACGGCGCTTCCCGATCCCGCAGGATGGGAGGCGCCGCGCGTGGTGCAGATCACCATCGATCCGGTCTCGCCGCGCCAGACGCACTCGCGCCGCATCAGCGTCGAGGTCGAGAAGCGCGACTGGGTCGTTCGTGCGAACGAGCCGGATCCGGAGCTGCGAAGTCGAATCGTCTGGATGCTGAAGCAGGCGCTCGGCGCGCCGGTGAGCGTTCCACCGGACGATCCTCCACGCAGCGGAAGCCGGGGCGGCGTGGTCGCCGCACCGCAGTAGAGGGGCTCGCGCATGCGATCGGTCGTCTGGCTGAACGGCCTCTTCGTACCGCCGGAGGAGGCGCAACTGCCCATCTTCGATGCGGCGGTGCAGCACGGCATCGGCCTCTTCGAGACGATGCGGGCCGAGCACGGACGACTCTTCCGCGCGGAGGCGCACCTGCGGCGGCTCGAGCAGAGCGCCCGCGTGCTCGGACTGGCGGACTCGCTCTCGGTTCCCGCATTGGCGCAGGCGGCTCAGCTCACGGTGGAGCGCTGCCGGCTCGATTCGGCGCGAGTGCGCATCACCGTCACGGGCGGCTCGATCAACCTGCTCGCACGAACGCAGCGAACGCCCGCGCATCGAACCGTCGCGATCGCGGCGCAACCGCTGTCGCCGTTCTCGGAGGAGAACTACGCGATCGGCGTGCGCGTGCAGGTCGCCGAGCCGCGCGTGAGCTCCGCCGATCCGTTCGCGGGACACAAGACGATCAACTACTGGCCGCGACTGGCGGTGCTGCACCAGACCGGCGCCGCGGGGGCGGACGAAGCGCTCTGGTTCACGACGGGCGGGCGACTCGTGGGCGCCTCGGTGGGCAACGCGTTCGTGGTGCGTGACGGCGAGATCGCGACGCCGCCGGCGCGAAGCTCGACCGAATCCCATCCCACGCTGCCGGGTATCACGCGCGCGGCGGTCATGGAGATCGCGGCGGCCGAGGGGCGCGTGGTGAGCGAGAAGCCGATCCTGATGCACGACCTGCTCGGCGCCGACGAGATCTTCCTGACGAACTCGATGTGGGGCGTGCTTCCCGTGTCGAAGCTCGAGGATCGCCCGGTCGGCCCCGGATCCCCGGGCCCGGTGGCGAAGCGGATGCGCGAAGGACTCAGGGACCTGATCGAGTCGGAGACACGTCGATCACCGTGACGCCGCGGGTCCGCACGGCGCCGGCCCGCATCATGACCGACCAGAGCCAGGAGACGAGCACCGCGGCGATCGTCAGCGCGAGCGCTCCGATCACGGCGAGCGCAAGCAGCACGAAGATCGGTATCGCCAGCAGCACGGTGAACGCGAGCCACATCGCGCGCTCGACGGCTCCGCCGCCCAGCCCGCGCGACCAGGCCTGCCGACCCTCGGCGGCGCCGGTCGACAGCCGGCTCCAGAGATCCCGACTGAACCCCATGCCGCGAGTCTAGGCCCCGCTCGGCGAGGCGCCGGCAACGCGCGCGGGAACGGCGGCGCGTGTCTCCATCGAGTCCGCGTGTGGACAACTTGGCGTGCGATCGCGTCGGCGCGCACGCGTCGAAACCCGGCGCTTCCCTCGCGGCCCGACGCGGCGTATAAGGAGCGCACTCGGAGGTGACGCGGCCATGGAAGGCGGAATCGTGCCAGCGAAGGATCGACGCGCCGCGCGTTTCGTGCACCTCCACCTTCACAGCGAGTACAGCCTGCTCGACGGCGGAAACCGATTCGGCCCGCTCACGGCGCGCGTGAAGGAGCTCGGCATGGAGGCCGTGGCCCTCACCGACCACGGCAATCTTCACGGCGCGATGGAGTTCCATGCCGCGGCTCGCGCGGCCGGAATCAAGCCGATTCTCGGCATCGAGGCGTACGTGGCGCCGGGCGATCGCCGCGATCGCACGCACACGGGAATCGCCGACGGCGGATTCCATCTCGTGCTGCTCA
>VGXK01000521.1 GCA_016873355.1 Phycisphaerae bacterium
CCTCCGCCTCGAAGTTCAGGAGGCAGCGATGCCGCATTGCGGGAAGAACGCACCACTTGATGTCGTCGGTCGCCACGCTCGTGCGCCCCGCGAGCAGCGCCCGCACCTTCGCGCCGAGGATCAGCGTCTGCGCCGCGCGCGGGCTGGCGCCGAAACGGAGGAACTGGTTCACCATCGGCGTGGCGAACTGTCCGCGCGGATGCGTGGCGAGCACCAGGCGCACCGCGTAGTCCTGCACGTGCGGCGCCACCGCCACCTGCCGCACCACCTTCTGGTACTCGAGGATCGAGGCCGCATCCATCACCTTCGAGAGCTTCGGCGACTCGCTCGTCGTGGTGCGATCGAGAATCTCGGAGAGATCCTCGCGCGAGCTGTAGCCGACCTCGAGCTTGAAGAAGAAGCGATCGAGCTGCGCTTCCGGCAGCGGATAGGTGCCTTCCTGCTCGATCGGATTCTGCGTGGCCATCACGAAGAACGGCCTCTCGAGCTGGTAAGTGGTTCCGCCCACGGTGACGCTCTTCTCCTGCATCGCTTCGAGCAGCGACGATTGCGTCTTCGGCGTGGCGCGGTTGATTTCGTCGGCGAGCACGATCTGCGCGAAGATCGGTCCCTTGCGGAATTGGAAGTCGCGACCGCCCTGCGCCTCGACCACGATCGTGGTGCCGGTGACATCCGCCGGCATCAGGTCGGGCGTGAACTGGATGCGGCTGAAGTGGAGCGAGAGCGCTTCGCTGAGCGAACGGATGAGCAGCGTCTTGCCGAGTCCCGGCACGCCTTCGAGCAGCGCGTGTCCGCCGGCGAAGAGGCAGACGAGAACTCCGTCGACCACTTCCCTGTGGCCGACGATCATCTTGGCGACCTCCGCGCGGACCATCTCGAAGTCCTTCGGGAATCGTGCGGCGAGCTCTTTGGCGTCAGGCATGCGGTGCCCTCTCGAATGCGGAAGTCGTTGTGCGGCCCCGGCGTGCGAGCGGATCGTACCGATTCGTCGCGAACATCACGCGCGCATCGCCCCGTGTTCGCATCGTCGGCAGGAAGTTCAGTTGCGGTGCGCGTCGGAATCGCTCAAACCGCCTGCTCGAAGGATCGACCGACTGGGTTCCGGCGACTCGGTCTCATCTCTCGCGGCGGTTCGGAGCATCGGCACGGCGCGCGAGCGTTGCCGCGATCTCAGCCGATCGAGGGGCGTCCATGCGCGCACCGCGTCCGATTGGATGTCGCGGGGAACCAGAGCCAAGTGAGCGTTCGAACGTGGCACCCTCAGGACCTCAAAGGCCCCGGGCCCCCGGAGTCACGATCGCCCTTCACGAAAGGTTCGGCGACGACCGCTACATGCGATCGGGCGCGTCGATGCCGAGAAGACTCATGCCGTCGGCGAACGCACGCTTGGTGAGATCGCAGAGTCGCAGACGCGACGCGCGAATGGCCGCGTCGTCCGCCTTGAGCACGGGACACGACTGATAGAACGAGTTGAAGACCTCGCCGAGGGAGTGAAGCCAATTGCACAGGCGATTCGGCTCGAGCGTTCGCGCGATGTCCGCGAGCACTCGCGGGTACTGAAGCAGATGCAGCACGAGGCGCCGCTCCGCGGGCTCGCGGATGAGCCACGCGTCGCGCTGGGGCGCGCTACTCGCACCGCTCTCTCCCGCCCTCCGCAGAATCCCCGCGATCCGTGCGTGCGCGTATTGGATGTACGGCCCGGTGTCGCCGTCGAAACTCACCATGCGGTCAAGGTCGAAGAGGTAATCGCGACCGACATCGCTGCCCAAGTCCGCGTACTTCACCGCCGCGATTCCGACGGCGCGGCCGATCTCGGCGAGCTGCGTCGCCGTCATCCCGTGCGTCGGCGCCTCGGGCGACTCCGCGCGCGACGCCACTTCGCGCGTGCCGCGCTCGATCGCTTCGTTCAGCAACTCGATGAGCGTGAAGTTCTCGCCCGAGCGCGTCTTGAGCGG
>VGXK01000522.1 GCA_016873355.1 Phycisphaerae bacterium
CAAGGCGTGGGTGCCGGAGTGGCTCAGCGACAGTTCCTTCCTTCAGGGCATCCTGCCGATCGCGGTGGTGGCGATCCTGGCGGTGGCGCTGCGAGGTCTCGTCGCGCGAGGCCTCGGTCGAGCGGCGCGGCCGAGCGGCGTGCTCGAGGTGCTGTCCCGCTATCCGACCGGACGAGGCCAGCACATCGCGCTGATTCGACTCGGACGCCGCGTGCTCGCGGTGCATCAATCCGATCGCTCGATGACGACGCTCTGCGAGGTCGACGACGCGGACGAAGTCGCGGAACTGATCTCGAAGAGTCGCGAGGGCGCCCGGGACTCCTTCGCGAGACTTCTCGCGCGACGGCGCGCGGCGGACGATCCCTTCGAAGGCGTCGAGACGATCGATCTGACGGCCGGCGGACGAACGGCGCCGAAGGCGCCCGCGTCGAGCCTCGTCCGTGCCCCGGCTTCCGCGCGAGCGACGCGCGAACGAACGCTTCCCCTTGCGGAGCGCCGTGCATGATCGACGCGGTGATCGTCGCAACGACCGACGCCGGCAACCCGTTGACGCTTCTCGAGGATGCGTCGCGAACTCTGCCGGGAGGCGGCGGATTGAGCCAGGCGCTCAGCATCGTCCTGCTGCTGACGGTGCTGAGCCTGGCTCCGACGATCCTCATCCTCTGCACCTGCTTTACCCGCATCGTGGTGGTGCTGGGCCTGCTGCGGCAGGGGCTGGGACTGCAGACGCTGCCGCCGAGCCAGGTGATCGTGGCGCTGAGTCTGCTGCTCACCTTCGTGGTGATGGCGCCGACGGCGGCGCGCTCGTGGGACGAAGGCGTCTCGCCGTACATGCGCGGCGAGATCCAGAGCCGCGGCGAAGCGTGGACGCGCTCGGCGCAGCCCTTTCGCGACTTCATGTTCGCGCAGATCGACGCCACCGGGAACTGGGACTCGCTCGTCATGATGCTCCGTGCCCGAGGCGTGGACACGAGCGATCTCTCGAGGCTCACCCGCGCCGACGTCGACATGCTCGCGCTCGTGCCCGCGTTCGTGATCAGCGAGCTCAAGACCGCGTTCCTGATCGGCTTCAAGATCTATCTGCCGTTCCTCGTGATCGACCTCGTGATCAGCGGACTGCTCGTCTCGATGGGCATGATGATGCTGCCGCCGATTCTCGTGAGCCTGCCGATCAAGCTGCTGCTCTTCGTGATGGCGGACGGATGGCATCTCGTCGTGGGCAGCCTGATGGCGGGATTCGCGCCGCCGCTGCCGGATCCCGAGGTTGCGTCGGCCCTTCTCGATACCGCCGCCCTGGCGCTGCGCGATGTCGGCGCCATCGCGCACCTGGCGCCGGAGCTGCTGCGCCTCGCCTAGGAACGCCGCCGTGGACTTCGTGCCGATCGACGCCCTTCGCGAGGCCCTTCTGCTCACGCTGCTCATCGCGGCGCCGCTGCTGCTTGCGGCGCTCGTGGTCGGACTGATCACGAGCCTCGTCCAGGCGGTCACGCAGGTGCAGGATCAGACGCTCGCGTTCCTGCCGAAGATCGTGGCGGTCGTGCTCGTGGCGATCGCGCTGCTCGGCTGGCTCGGAACGCACATGGTCGAGTTCGCGGTGCGCATGTTCGCGGGGGCCGCGTGATGGAGTCGTGGCTCTCCGACGTTCTGCTCCCGATGCTGCTCGTGCTCTGCCGCATCGGCGGCATCGCGATCTTCGGTCCGCTGCTCGGCTCGCCCGCGATTCCGATGCGCATCCGTGCGCTGCTCTCGGTGGCGCTCGCGGGCGCGACCGCGCCGATCGTGCTCGGCACGGTGAGCGTTCCCGTGCCGTCGAGCCCATGGATGCTGCTGCCGATGGTCGGCGCCGAGATCGCGATCGGGGCGGTGATCGGCCTCATGGCCGTGATTCCGCTCGCGGCGATGCAGATGGCGGGCCTGCTCTGCGGTCAGCAGCTCGGCCTCGGTTTC
>VGXK01000523.1 GCA_016873355.1 Phycisphaerae bacterium
CTGGTGAAGATTCGCCTGCGTCTCGCCGAGCATCTGCTTCGCAGCGCCGAGATTCGCCTCCGCCAGCGCCAGCGAGGTCTCCACGTTCGACGAGTCGATCGTGGCGAGCTTCTGCCCTTCCTTGACGCTCATTCCCTCCTCGACGAAGACCTCCGTGACCTTGCCCGTCACCTTCGACGACACGGTGGCGTGGCGGCGCGCCGTGACGTAGCCGGAGGCATTGAGCGTGGTGCGATCGGCGGCGCTTGCTCCGCCGCCGCTCGAAGCGACCTCGACGGTGCGCACCTCGATGGTGCGGCCGCGCGTGGTCCACCACCACCAGCCGGCGGCGCCCGCGCCGCCGATCACGATCAGAATGAGCAGCACGATGGCAATCGCGCGTCCGTGCCCCGGGGCCTTCCGGTCGATGCGGAGTGCGTCAATCGTGTGCGCGTCGAAGGGCATCTGGTGCACGCGTGCCGCAGGAACACCCATGGTACGGCACGGAACGCGTCCGGCGCGGCGGCCCGGGTGCCGCACGAAGGGCCGCCGTCGAGGCGCCGCCGTTCGGGCGCGGCGCGGCGTCAGCGAATCGGCACCATGATCGCGCGGATCTGCGAGATCTCGTCGGAGGCGTCGGTGACGGCCTGGCGCCACGCCTCGCTGGAGAGGATCTCCGAGACGCCTTGCTCGGCGAGCTTGAACGCCGCTTCGATGTCGCTCGGGTAGTGCACGCCGCCGACCACGCGCGAATATCCGATCTGCTTGCCGAAGGTCAGCAGCGCGTCGCGGCGCTCCGGAAAGATGTTCGCCAGCAGGAGCGCCGTCGCCAGCCCGCGCATCGCGTGGCTGCTGGGATACGAGAAGCCGTCTTCCAGCGGCACGACCGGGGTGATGTCGGGATTCGCGTCGAACGGTCGCTGGCGCCCGAACTCGCGCTTGAGCGTGGAATTGACGGCTCGCAGTTCCACCAGCGCGCTCTTGAGCAGGGCGTGGATCTTCGGCGCGTTCTCGGTGTCGAAGCGCGCGTTCATCGGCTGATCGAAGATGACGGGCTCGAGCGCGACGCCGCGCCACGCGTTGTCCACTTCGGCGGGCGAACGGCGCTTCTGCTCGAAGCGCACCACCGTGAGATCGGCGAGCGCTTCGCAGGAGTGCGGCGCCGGCGGAGGTCCCACCACCGCCTTCCAGTCGATGCCGTCGGGAAGGAAGCGATTGGTCCGCGGCCTGGTGCGGGCGTCGGCCTTGTCCGCCGGCGAGCGAACGGGCGGCGCGGCGATTGCCGGCGCAGAGCTTCCCTGCGCGGGCGGCGCGGCGGCGCCGTCCTGCGAAGGCGACGCCATGCTGGCGGCGAGCGCCGTGAGCGCAGCACCGGCGAGCGCGACGAACGCGATCGAAGGGAGAAGCGAACGACCCGAAGGCATCGAGGGGTTGCGCATGCCGCAGACGGTACAACGCGAACGCGCCGTCAGAGCGCTTCCGTCGCGCCGCTTTCGACATTCACCACCGGGAGGCCGCGAATCGATTCCAATCGGGCGCTCCCTCGCAGGAAGGTCAGCCGGCCGTCCCGATCCCGGCTCTCGCGGAACTTCGAGTCGACGAAACCCTCGGCAAGCGGAATCTCGCGCACGCCGCCGCGCAATCGATCGCGCCGGACGAAGTACGCGTTGTTGCCCGCCGAGTTGCAGCCCACGAACGCGAAGCCGCGATCGGTGCCAAGTCGGTGCAGCGCCGCGAGCGACGCGCCCCAGTAGAGGTTGCTGAAATGGGCGCGCGTGCGCTGGAACGCCGGGTCGTACGGAACGGTGATCGTGCGCGTCGGCCCGAAGACTGCGTTGTATTCCACGATGGTCACCACCGGATCCACCGAGTCGATCGCCTTCCAGATCCAGTAGTCGTTGCCGTCCACGTCGATGTGCAGCAGACCGAGCTCGCGCGGAACGGACGCGTCGCGCAGCAGACCGTTG
>VGXK01000524.1 GCA_016873355.1 Phycisphaerae bacterium
TTCCTCGACGATGACTTCCGCAAGCAGCGGAAGCGACGACTCGAGGCGATTCCAGATCCACGCGGCGATCATCTCGCTCGTCGGGTTCTCGAGTCCCGCGATCTCGTTGAGGCAGCGGTGGTCGAGCGCCGTCTCGACCGGCTCGATCGCCGTCCGGATGTCGCCGTAATCGAGGAGATAGCCCCGATCGACCGGCATGTCGCCCTCGACGACCACCTCGACCCGGAAGGAGTGCCCGTGCAGCCGCCGGCACTTGTGTCCCTCCGGGAAGGTGGGCAGCCAGTGCGCGGCCTCGAACGAGAAGCGCTTGCTGAGTCGGACGCGCATGGTGCGGCGCTCGAGCTCCGCGGCGCCCGCGCGAAACCGCGCGGCGCCGCCGCCGGCTCAGGCCTTCGCGGCCTTCGCCTTCTTCTCGCCCTTGGGCTTGGCGGCCTTCTCGGCCTTCGGCGCCCTCGGCTTCGACTCTCCGCCCGCGCCCGGGCCGTCGGCCGAATCGCCCGCGCCCGCCATCATCTCGGCCTCGAAGTGCTTCAGGCCGCGGCGCTGATCCCGCAGGCGCCGGCTCTTGCCCGAGCGATCGCGCAGGTAGTAGAGCTTCGCGCGACGCGCGTCGGCGCGGCGCACGACTTCGAGCCGGACGAGCCGCGGCGAGTGAACCGGGAAGACGCGCTCCACGCCTTCGTTCGCCACGATGCGGCGCACCGTGATGACGGCGTTCACGCCGCGACCCTTCATGGCGATGAGCACGCCCTGGAAGACCTGGGTGCGCTCCTTGTCGCCTTCGATGATCTTGTAGTGCACGTCGACCGTGTCGCCGACGGTGATGCGCGGAAGATCCTTGGCGGACTTGATCTGCTTCGCGACGACGCTCTCGATGACTTCGGTGCGGTTCATGGTCGGGCTTCCTCGTTCGTGGCGGCCGTCCGCCGTTGCTTCGGTGCGGGACGCGTCCCGCGTGGTCAATCCTTCCTCAGATCCGGGCGACGCTCGCGCGTGCGCCGGATCATCTCGTTCGTCCGCCACGCGCGGATCGCGGCGTGGTCGCCCGAGAGCAGGACCTCGGGCACGCTTCGGCCGCGCCATTCGCGCGGCCTCGTGTAGTGCGGGCAGTCGAGCAGGGGCCGACCCTCCGCATCGCGACTCGAGAACGAATCCTCGGTCGCGGAATCCTCGTGGCCGAGCGCTCCGGGCAGGAGCCTGACCACCGCGTCGGCGAGCGCCATGGCGGCGAGTTCGCCGCCCGACAGCACGAAGTCGCCGACGCTGAGCTCGAGCGGGCGAAGTTCCTCGATCGCGCGCTCGTCGATTCCCTCGTAGTGGCCGGCGATCAGAAGCAGCCGGTCACTCCTGGCGAGTTCTTCCACGCGGGGCTGCGCCAGGCGTTCGCCCTGCGGCGTGAGCAGCACGCGTCGTGCCGCCCGCGCGTCCATTCGTTCGACCGCTTCCACCGCATCGACGAGCGGCTGGCACATGAGCACCATGCCTGGCCCGCCGCCGAAGGGGCGATCGTCCGCCCGGCGGTGCTTGTCGTCGCTCCAGGCGCGGATGTCGTGCACCTGGAAGTCGACGAGTCCCGCCGCGCTCGCGCGACCCAGGATGCTCGCCGACAGGATCGGCGGAAACATCTCCGGGAAGAGCGTGAGGAAGTCGATGCGCATGGGCGGCTCGCGTCGTTCGCGCTGCGCGCCGCGAATGGTGTGCGGCGCCGGTCAGCCCGCCTTCGCCTCCTCCTTCTTCTTCTTGCCGCCGGTCTTGACGCTCTTGGAGAGTTCCTCGAGCTTGGCGACGACGCCCTTGGGCAGCGTGCCGCCGGCCTTGCGGATGAGCGTGGCCGCGGTGATCGACGGCTGCGCGCCGACGCCGAGCCAGTACTGCACGCGCTCGAGCTTCAGTTGATGCTGCTTCCCCTCTTCCGCGGTCGGCGAGTACCACCCGAGGTTCTCG
>VGXK01000525.1 GCA_016873355.1 Phycisphaerae bacterium
AGCTCGCGTTCGACGAGTGGAATCAACCGCTCGAGCGCCGCCTCGTCGCCCTTGCCCCATGCCAGCAGGAGGCCTGTCACGCTGCCCGCACCGCTCATCTCGCCGCCTTGCGACTCATCTCGCCGCCGTGCGTCGGGCGGTCCGCCTGGACGAACCGCGCATCGCGCCGACACGCGACCCGCCCGTCACTCCGCCACCCCCTTCTCGCGCAGGATCGTCCAGACCTTCTCGGGCGTGATCGGGATGTCGAGGTGCCGGACGCCGAGGTGCGCGAGCGCGTCCACCACGGCGTTGACGATCGCCGGCGGCGCGCCAACCGTCGCCGACTCGCCGACCCCTTTGGCGCCGAGCGGGTGATGCGGCGAGGGCGTCACGGTCTTGTCGAGCTCCCACTGCGGCGTCTCCATCGCCGTCGGCAGCAGGTAGTCCATGAAGCTGCCGCCCCGGATGTTGCCGTGCTCGTCGTAGCTGATCTCCTCGTACAGCGCCGGCGCCAGCCCCATCGTCAACCCGCCGTGGATCTGCCCCTCGACGATCATCGGGTTGATGATGTTGCCGCAGTCGTCCACCGCCACGAACCGGCGGATCTTCACCTCCCCGGTGCCCCGATCGATGTCGACGACGCAGATGTAGCTGCCGAACGGGAACGTCAGGTTCGGCGGGTCGTAGTAGTGGACCGCCTCGAGGCCGGCTTCGAGGCCTTGCGGATGATTCGTGTAGGCGGCGAGCGCGATCTCCTGGATCGTCTTCGCCTTCTGCGGCGCGCCCTTCACCGAGAACTTCCCGGGCTCCCAGACCAGGTCCTCTTCGCCGACCTCGAGCAGGTGTGCGGCGATCTTCTTCGCCTTGTCGCGGATCTTGCGGGCGGCCACCGCGCCGGCCGCCCCCGCGGTGGGCGTCGAGCGGCTGGCGTAGGTGCCGAGCCCGTACGGCGCGGTGTCGGTATCTCCCTCTTCGACTTCCACGTGGGCCGCCGGAATGCCGAGCTCCTCGGCGACGATCTGCGCGTAGGTCGTCTCGTGCCCCTGTCCCTGCGACTTGGTGCCGAACCGCGCCGTCGCCTTGCCGGTCGGGTGCACGCGAATCTCGCACGAGTCGAACATCTTGATGCCGAGGATGTCGAAGTGCTTCGAGGGCCCGGCGCCGACGATCTCGGTGAAGCTCGAGATGCCGATCCCCATCAGCTCGCCGCGCGCGCGCTTCTCGGCCTGCTCCTTGCGGAGCGCCGCGTAGCCGATCTTCTCCATCGCCTTCTTCAACGCGGCGGGATAGTTGCCGCTGTCGTACTCCCACCCGAGCACGGATCGATAGGGGAACTTGTCGGGCGGCACGAAGTTCTTGAGACGCAGGTCGGCGGGATCCATGCCGAGCTGGTGCGCCAGGACGTCGACCATGCGCTCGATCGTGTGCGCCGCCTCGGTCACGCGGAACGAGCATCGGTACGCGATTCCGCCCGGCGGCTTGTTCGTGTAGACCCCGTCGACTTCGGCGAAGGCCTGCCCGAAGTCGTACGAGCCCGTGCAGATCGAGAAGAGGCCGGCGGGAAACTTCGACGGATTGGCCGCGGCGTCCGCGTAGCCGTGGTCGGCGACGGTCTTGATCCGCAGCGCCGTCATCCGGCCGTCCTTGCCGGCCGCCAGCTCCGCCCGGATGTGGTAGTCGCGGGCGAAGGAATCGGCCTGCAGGTTCTCCATGCGGTCTTCGATCCACTTGACGGGCTTGCCCACCACGACCGAGGCGGCGATCGCAATCACGTAGCCGGGATAGACAGGGACCTTGCCGCCGAAGCCGCCCCCGATGTCGGGCGCCACGATGCGGATCTTCTCCTCGGAGAGGCCGACATGGCCCGCGACGAGCGCGACGACGGTCCGGATCGCGTGCGGCGCCTGGGTCGTCATGTAGACGGTCAGACGGCCGGTGACGCGATCGAAGTCGGCCACGCAG
>VGXK01000526.1 GCA_016873355.1 Phycisphaerae bacterium
CGAAGCAGGCGGATCTTGAGGATCCGCCGATGGAGCCCGACGATGCCACACGAAGTCGCAGCCCGCCAGATCGCTACGAATGAGGAGGAACCGCTCCAGGTCGACCCCTGCCGTGGCTCAAGCGTGTTCGGCGCACTTCCTCCGGTACGGCTCCTTGGCCGTGATGAAATCCGCAGGATCGCGTCCATTCGCGCGATCACGGCCGATGGGCGGACCGCACGGGAATTCTTGGCGCGGACTGCAAGCCCGTCACGGTCATCGCGCATCGGCAGCATCGACGACGCCCGCGTCGGCGAAGCCTCGCGCGCGCAGCCGGCACGCGTCGCAACGACCGCAGGCCCGAACGCCGTACGGCGGGTACGTCGGCGAGGAGATCGGGTCGTAGCAACTGAAGGTGAGCGAGAAGTCGACGCCGAGCTCGACGCCGCGTCGCACGATCTCGCCCTTGCCGAGTTCGAGAAGCGGCGCCTCGATCGAGAGCCAGCGCTCGCCTCGCTCGCGACTCATCACGCCGTCGCGCGTGGCGAGGTTCGCAAGCGTCTCGAAGGCGCGGACGAACTCCGGACGGCAATCCGGGTAGCCCGAGTAATCGATCGCGTTCACGCCGATCGCGAGCCGCCTCGATCCGGTCGACTCCGCCACCGCCAGCGCGAAGGAGAGGAAGATCGTGTTCCGCGCGGGCACATAGGTGATCGGGATCTCGACGCCGTGCGGTGATTCGGCATGAAGCGCCCTCGCGGCGCCGGTCGGAATCGGCGCGTCCTTCGGAACCGCGAGTTCGCTCGTGAGCGCCGAGCCGCCGATCGATCGCAGGTCGATCGTCGCGATCCGGTGCTCGACCGCGCCGAGCCGACCGGCCACCGCCGCCGCCGCCTGGAGCTCCACGCGATGCCGCTGTCCGTAGTCGAAGGAGAGTGCCACGCACCGATGGCCTCGATGCCGCATCTCGGCCAGGACGACGGCGGAATCCATGCCGCCCGAGAGAAGGACCACCGCGTCGGCGCTCATGACGGGAAGGTAACGCGAGCGCCGCAGGTCGCATCGAACCTCGTCCCGGGTGCATCGGAGTGCGCCCCTGGCCCATACACTGCGGACGGATGAGATTCCTGGCGTCGATCCTTTTCTCGCTGCTCCTGGCCATGCCGCTCGGATTGCCGGCCAAGGTCTCTTGCGACAAGACGGTGAACGAAGCGTGCGGATGCTGCGGCGAGGGCTGCTGCTGCGAGCCGGGCGAGTGCCGCTGCCACCTCTCCTCCGCTCCTCGCGACGACGATTCGTCGCCGATGGCGCCGGCTCGCGGTGAGACGGGCGGATCGCGCTCGATCACCCTCGGCTTGCCGTCGGCCGCGATTTCGATCGAGTTCGAGTCGACCGTCGGCGCGATGCGTGCGCAGGCGACGCTCGACGCGAAGGCCGCGATCGATCGAAGCGGCCGCTCCACCCTGCTTCGAAGCGGAACGCTCAGGAACTAGACGGGCATTCGCGCCACCGCTGCGCGCCGAGCGCGGGCGATCGCACGGCCGATTCCGGCCGCGCCTTCGCGCGTGCGGATCGGCGTTCTCAGCGACCTGCCCGTTCGCGTCGTTGCTCCTCCCGGAGCGACCTCGCATCGTCTTCCTCTCGGAACCATTCATCGCACGATGCTCCATCAAAGGGAGTGACCCATGTTCGATCGATTCATCCGCTGCTCATTCCTCGTGTTCGCCCTCTCGGCCTCCACCGCATGTTCGTCGACGCCGGCGACGACCTCGACCGGCGACGCTTCCGCGGGCTCCACCCCGAACGGCGCCACGCCGATCTCGAGCGCCGGTACGAAGGACGGCGCGACCATCGTCGCGGGCGCGCGTTCGGAGCGCAGCGAGGCGCCGATCCTCGATTCGAGCGCCGTCATCGTGGTCAGCGGACTCGCATGCCCCAAGTGCGCGTCGAACGTCGACGTGCAG
>VGXK01000527.1 GCA_016873355.1 Phycisphaerae bacterium
CCCCGCCGATCGCGAACCCTGCCATCAGTCCATACGCCCACGCCCGCATCCGCGGCAACAACTCCTCCGTGGTCGGGATCAGCGACTGATTCACCTCGATACCGAACACGGCGACGGTGAACTGGTACCGCGACTGGTGATCGCGCTCGGCGCGGATCGCGGTGGCGGACTCCGAGGCGACGAGCAGGGCTCCGACGATTGCACCGACGATCGCAAATGCCCAGATGGACCGCCGCGATCGCTTCGGGGGATCGGCAACGCTTGTCGTGTCCATGCTTCCCTTCGCTTTCTGTCACCGAACGATCGTTCGGCCGCGAAGGCCCCTGCGTTCACGCGAGCCCAAGGGCCGCGGCGGCTGGCGAGTCTAGCGGCTCCGCACGGGCGCTCTGCGCGGCGCATTGAGTCGTGGTCCTGGGCGGCGAAGCGACACCGCCGCGTTCTCGCGCCTTGGCCGACCGCGACGCTTCGCTCGACATCCGCCGAAGCACACCACGACAGCCGCCGCGCAGATGCGAGTCCAGCGCATCAGCATGCGAGCGATGGGATCTGTCGCGATGGCGCGCGAGAGCGAAACGCAATCACGATGAGCGCGATGGACTGCACCATCGGCATGCCTGGCGCCTCGATTCGCGCGGTCGTTCGAGTGTCGAGTCGGCTCCGGCGTTCCCTCCCCGCCTCAAACAGTCACTCCGGTGCGCAGCGCGCTGCGCACCTTCGTCAGCTCGGCGGGTGAGGGCCGCCGGACGCCGACGCGAACTCGTGCGGCCGATCGAGGAACGGACACGCGCAGGTCGACGCGCCGCTCGTGCGGAGTCGCGAACCGGCGGCCGCGCGCCACGTCACCTTCGGCGCAATTCCCTCAAGGAACGACCAACTCGACGAATGAGCCTGGCAGTGCCCTGTCGATTGCATCCACCAGCAGAGGAATCGCAGCCTCGATACGGGGCCAACTCGTGGTGCTCAGAACGACGAAGGCCATCTTTCTCGTTGAGAGATTCTGTTGATGCTTCAAGTTCTGGTCCGTCGCGACACATGCTTCGAAGCCACTGCTCTCTGCCCGCGAGAGGAGCTCGCCATTCTCGAGCGTCGACCAGCCCATCGCCGCCGCGGTCGCGACCTGATGTTTGTCGAGATGCCCCTTGATCGGCGCTCGCGCACCTCGATCGAACAGCAGTTTCACTACGGGGCCTTTGCGCTCTGCGCGGCGTGCTCAAGAACCGCCTTGACTTGCGAGAGCGCCACACCAGGAAACCACTCGACGAAGTCCGTCACCTGCGCGCCATCTTCGAGGTTCCGAAAGAGGGCGGAGACAGGCACGCGGCTGCCCCGGAACACCCAAGCCCCACTGACCCGTGCCGGGTCGCGCTCCACATCGGAACATGAGGACCAATCGATCACGCCCGGATGCTGCGCCCGGTCCCCGCGACGCTCAAGAGCTGACCATGACGACATGCGCCTGCATCCTGGCGTCGACCGCGCCGGTGCCGAATCGCTTCGCGATCGCGGCGGCCGCGACATCCGTCGCCTCGTTCATGCGCGTCGCGTTGCGCGATTCGATCTCCGCTCGCAAGGGCGTGCCTTGGCAGAACGCGATCGCGGGACTGCGCGGCGATGACGCGCGGCTGCGCGCCGGCAGGGTCACGATCTGCGGTGACTTCCTGAAGCCGCCCGCCGCGAGGTCCCGCTCGATCGCGCGATGGTCGTAGTAGCCGTACGGCGTGCGCGCCAGGAATCGCGGCGGGTCGTCGGGGAAGACCGACTCGAGCGACGTCGTCACGAGATCCGCGAACTCGTTCTCCTCGATTCGATCCCACACATTGAAGATGAGCGTTCCTCCCGGCCGCAGCACGCGACGCGCTTCGGCGAACGCCTTCGGCTTGTCGGGGAAGAACATCACGCCGAATTGACAGACGACGGCGTCGAACTCGCCGTCTCGGAACG
>VGXK01000528.1 GCA_016873355.1 Phycisphaerae bacterium
TCCTCGAGCATCTGCATCATTCGCAGCGACTTCCCGCTGCGAGCGCTGAGCGGCCCGGCGGGATCCGCGGCCGTCGACGGATGCGCGATCGAGAGATCCGAGCCGTCGCCGTTGCCGATGCCGGCATGTCCGCCGTTCCCGTTCGCGCCGGCGCGGCCGCTCCCGTTGCGGGCGGGCGCGCCGTTCGTCTCCGCCTCGAGCTCCGCGTCGGCCCGCAGCCTCGCCGGATCGCTCGCGCGCCCGTCGAGGCTCTCGCGCAGGAAGTGGGCGGGGTGATTGCAGATCTGCTTGAGCTTGACGAGCGCCGAGAGCACGAGCCCGCGCCGCCGGATGCCCTCCGCGCGATCGACGCGTCGCAGCATCTCCTCGACCACCGAGTCGTAGAGGCGCGCCTGCTCCGTGGTGAGCGGCACGTGCTGCCTCGTCTCGACGAGCGGCGGAAGATCCGTGATGACCTTCGGATCGGTCTTGAGGCGGCGCAGCACGAACGGACGCACGAGGGTTCGAAGGCGCTCGGCTCGATCGCGGTCGCGATGACGCTCGATGGGCACCGCGAATCGTCGCTGGAACTCCGCGGCGCCGCCGAGATACCCGGGCGCGCAGAACTCCATGATCGACCAGAGTTCGCTGAGGCGATTCTCGACCGGCGTTCCGGTCAGGGCCACGCGATGCCGCGCCTGAAGGCTGCGAATGGCCGCCGTCTGCTTCGTCGGCGGATTCTTGATGTGCTGAGCCTCGTCGAGCGCCACGCGGCGCCAGGCCGTGCGCGCGAGCGTCTCGCGATCGCGCGTGACGAGCGCGTAGGTGGTGATCACGACGTCGACGCTCGCCGCGATTCGATCGAACGCCTCGCCGTGCGGACGATCGAGTCCGTGCTGGATGTGCACCTGGAGCTCCGGCGCGAATCGGGTCAGCTCGCGATGCCAGTTTCCGAGCACGCTCATCGGTGCCACGAGCAGCGTCGGACCGACGCGCTCGCCCTCGGCGGAGCGCTCGCGCTCGAGCTGGAGCAGCGCGATGAGCTGAATCGTCTTGCCGAGGCCCATGTCGTCCGCCAGGCACGCGCCGAGCCCGAAGCGGTCGAGGAACGCAAGCCACGAGAGTCCCGCAAGCTGGTACGGCCGCAGCGTTCCCTGGAATCGCGCCGGCTGCACCTGCGTCTCGAGACGATCGGTGACTTCGACCGGCCCGAAGATCGACGCGACCCAGCCGCGCGCGTCGAGTCCGAGCACCTGGATGCCGTCCGTCGCGGCGCTGCCGTGCGAAAGGCGGAGCGCTTCGAGCAGCGAAGTCTCGCCGCCCGGATGGTCCTTGAGGAAGCGAACGCCCTGCTCCACGTCGTCGCGCCGAATCTCCACCCAGCGTCCGCCGATCCGCACGAGCGGCGCGCCGCGGCGCGCGAGCGACTGGAAGGTCTCGATCGAGAGCGGCTGTTCGCCCACGGCAAGCTGCCAGCGATAGCGCACGAGGCTCGCGAGGCCGAACCTCGACGCGTCGGCATCGGTGAGCGAACTCGGCGACGCGGGAAGCGAATCGCTGTCGATGAGCAGCCGCGCGCCGAGACGACTCGCGGGACGACCCCACCACTCGGGCGCGAGCACGCGCACGCCCGATTCGTCGAGCAGCGGCATGTACTCGGTCAGGAACGCGTACGCCTCGCGCGTGTCGAGATCGAGCCCCGTGGGAGCGCCTTCCGAGAGCGCCGCTTCGAGCCGCGGGTAGAGGCGACTCGCGCGGCCGAGCTCGGCGAGCAGCGTCTGCGACGCCTGCTCCGCATTCGCCGCGCGGCGCTGACCGGCCGCGCCGCTCGTATCGCGCCAGATCTGCTCCGCCGGAATCACGATCGGCGGCGAATCCGCGCTGACGAGACTGAACGAGAGGCGCCAGGGGCCGGCATCGACTTCGACGAGCGGCGGGTCGCCGGACCGCCCCG
>VGXK01000529.1 GCA_016873355.1 Phycisphaerae bacterium
CGAACGATCGAGCGGCCTTCGAGCGATTGGTCGACGAGATTCTCGCGGTCGTCTCGCCGTACGCGCTCGGTCGCGGCGAGTGCACGCTCGCGTCGGCGCTCGCACGCGAGTGCGGCGCTCGCGGCGAGACGGTGGCCCTCGCCGAGAGCTGCACGGCGGGTCTCGCCTCGGCCATGCTCTGCGAAGTGGCGGGCGCGAGCGCCTGGTACCGCGGCGGCGTGGTGAGCTACTCGAACGAACTCAAGTCGGCGCTGCTCGGCGTGCCGGCGCCGACGATCGAGCGACATGGCGCGGTGAGCGCGGAGACCGCGGAAGCCATGGCGCGAGGCGCGATCGAGCGGCTCGGCGCCTCGAGCGCCGCGTCGATCACCGGCGTCGCCGGCCCCAGCGGCGGAAGCGACGCGAAGCCGGTGGGAACCGTGTTCCTCGCAACGGCGCGGCGGATCGGCGGCGACACGGAGCTGCACGCGCGACGCTTCCTCTTTCCGGGCGATCGGGTGGCGATCCGCGATCGGGCGGCGAAGGCGGCGATCGGTGCGCTTCGATTCCACCTTCGGGGGGAGTGCCGAACGCCGCTTCTCTGGCAGGAGAGGTCCGCGGAATCGAATCGCTGATCGCAGGGAATCGAAGCCTCGCGTCGTGGTCGGTTGCATCGGGAACTGACCGCCCGGTCCGCCTGTAGAATCGCCCACCTCGACCGTCGACGGGTTCGCTCCGCGTTGGAGCCGCACTCCCGCGACGACCGGTCGGTGACTTTCGCGCGACCGGCACCTCGGAGCATCCATGAACAAGTCGACCGCGTCTCTTCTCTTCGCCCTTGCCGCCTCCGCGCCCATGGCCTTCGCGCCGCATGCCGGCGCGGCGCCGACCGCCTTCGCGCCCCAGGGCGGCGATGCGCAGGACGCGCCCTCCGCGCCGCCGAAGCCGGCGACGCCTCCCGAGTCCGCGCCCGCGAAGCCGGCGACGCCTCCCGAATCCGCGCCGTTGCCCGAGCTGCAGTTCCCCCAGGGACCCAAGCCGCTTGCCATCGACTGGAGTGCCGGCGAGACCGACGCCGCGGCGATCGAGAAGGCGAACGCCCTGCTCGCCAAGATGGCCAAGGTCTACCAGGATGCGCCGACGATCTCGGATTCGATCCGCATGACCACGCGCCAGCCCATGGGCGAGAATTCGAACACGATGGGCGTGGCGATCGCCGGGGCCGATTTCCGGCTCGAGCTCGACAAGGTGATCATGACCGCGGCGGACAAGTCGCTCTTCTTCGAGGTGGTCGGCCGCAAGCGCTACCTCATGGTGCCGATCAAGGAGAGCGTGGACGCGACGATCCAGGAAGTCATGCCCGGCGCGCGACTTCCCATTCCCTACCGCGAGCTTCGCGCGGCCACCACGAGCGACCAGATTCCGGAGGCGTTCACGCTCGGTGCGCTCGAGGATCTGAAGGTCGCCGGCTTCCGGCAGAAGGACGGCAAGGACCAGATCCTCATGAAGGCCTCGAACGGCGACCAGGTGCTCACCGTCGATCCCGCGACGGCGACGCTCTCGCAGATCGATTCGGTGTTCCAGCCGCCGCAAGCGCCGCCCGGATTCACGCTCGCCGTCGAAATGGTGATGGCGGCGAAGCTCGGGCCGTCGCTCGAGAAGCCGATCGTGGCGCCCGAGGCCAACGGCCGCGAGGCGGTGACCTCGATGCAGGCCGTCATGGCGCCGATCGCGGTCGGCGAAACGATGCACGACTTCACGCTGAACGATCAGGACGGCAACTCGGTGTCGCTCGCGAGTCTCAAGGGCTCCGTGGTCGTCTTCGACTTCTGGGCCACCTGGTGCGTTCCGTGCATGCGAGTGCTGCCGAAGGTCGATGAAGTGGCCAAGTGGGCGGCCGAGAGCGGCAAGCCGGTCAAGTTCTTCGGCGTCGACGTCATGGAGCGCGCCGAC
>VGXK01000530.1 GCA_016873355.1 Phycisphaerae bacterium
CCCGCCTGGATGGTGAACGATCCGCCGCTGAAGTTGGCGCCCGAATGCGTGCGCACGACCTGCGCGCATTCGGCAAGTCCGCCCTCGCCGCCGCCGGCATTGCCGGGCAGGAGCGATAGAACATCGCGAAGCGCGACGGGAAGAGGATCGAACCTGTAGCTCTCGCCCTCGGCGCGAGCCGTGGAGATCGCGCCGATGGACGCGAGTGCGAGAGCGGTTGCGACGACGACCGTGCGGTTCTTGGAAGGCATGCAACGACTCCTGCCCCGGAGAGAGATGCGACCGTTATCGGCAGAGTATCACTGGCCTCGATGAATCCAAGGCCTCGCGGGAATCCACGATTGAAATGAAGTGCGGCGGCGCCGCCCGTGCGTGCATCCCGGACTCTCGACCCGCGATTGGGCTGCTTGTTTCGGCCGCTCGAATCGGCCGTGGGCCGGTTCGCGCGGCCCGCGTCCGCGTCAGCGCCGGGTCTTGCCCGGGGCGGGAAGGCCGCTGGCGTCCCAGTCGACCGTGATCTTCTGCTGCTTGATCTCCTCGATCACGATCTCGATGTTCGAGAGCGCCCGGCCGTCGGCCGTGAGGCGATCCACGAGCGGCCGAGCGCCGCCGATGATCTCCTCGAGCCGCCGCTGGATGAGAGCGGTGAGCTTGAAGCGGCCCCCCATCGCTTCCACGATGTCGTCGCTGAGCAGGATGTCGATCACGTGCGGAGCTCTCCGATTGGCGAATCGCGGAGTGTAGCCGGAGCCGGGCCGCCGGCCAACCGGCGAGACGGCAGGGTAGATTCGCCGCATGATGGGTCGCGCCATGGAGCAACTCCTGCCGCGCCTGAGTTCGAGGCTGGGAATCGAGCGCGACTGGGGCGTGCTCGTGATCGCGAGTCTGCTCGGCATCGTGATGGGTCTGGCGGCACCGGCATTCCTCGGCCCGATCCAGTGGCTCGAGGCCCGAATCGACGAGCAAGGCGAGCACGGAGTCCCGGGCATCGTGCTCGTGCTGGCGGCGCCGATCGCGGGAGCGTTGCTGACGAGCGTCGTATTCGCGCTGCTGCCGCTGCCGGCTCGCGGCCACGGCGTGACCTGGGTGCTCTACGCGCTGAATCGCGAGCGCTCGCTGCTCCCGGCGCGGCTCGGTGTTCGACAGTGGCTCGGCTCCACGCTCACGATCGGAAGCGGCGGGTCGGCGGGCCCCGAGGGCCCGATCGTCACGATCGGCGCCACGATCGGCAGCGTGCTGGGGCGACGCCTCGGCGTCTCGCCTTCCGAGCTCGCCACGCTCGTGGGGTGCGGCGCCGCCGCGGGCGTGGCGTCGGTCTTCAACGCGCCGCTCGCCGGCATCTTCTTCGTGCTCGAGGTGCTGCTGCGGGACTTCTCGCTGCGAACCTTCACGCCGATCGTGATCGCGAGCGTGATGGGCACGACGACCGCGCAGACCGTGCTCGGCAGCCGGCCGCCGCTCTTCGGCGTGGGACCGGACTTCTTCGAACGGGCGCCGCCGAACTTCACGGTGGCGCAGGTGCCGAGCTTCATCCTGCTCGGCGCCGTCACGGCGATCGTGGCGGTGCTGCTCATCCGCGCCATGCGCATCTCGATCCGCCTCTTCGCGCGCCTGCCGGGACCGCCGGGCGCGAAGCCGATCTGGGGTGCGGTGCTGCTGGCGCTGCTCGGCGGCGCGTACCTCGTGTTCGCGAACGGAACTCCGGTGGCGCCGCCCTTCTACGGCACCGGCTACTCGGTGATTCGGCAGATGCTCGGGCCCGCCTGGTACACGGGGTCGGGAGACGGCTCGAGCGAACTCATGGGTGCATCGCTCATGCTCGCGGCGTGGGTGGCGCTCAAGGCGATCGCGTCCGTGTCGACCGTCGGTTCCGGCGGCGCCGGCGGCCTCTTCGCGCCGAGCCTCTTCCTCGGCGCCGCGGTCGGGGGCGCC
>VGXK01000531.1 GCA_016873355.1 Phycisphaerae bacterium
GCGGCGCGCGAGGGCTGACTGGCCTGCTGATTCCAACCGCATCTGCTCGAAGCGGACGACGAATTCCTCGCCAGCGAGGCCGAGGGCTCGAGCCCGAGCGTCTCGTTCGCGCCAATCCACCAGGTCCGCCATCCGAAGTGTCCAGCGCTCGATTTCGTCGCGTGCAACGGGCCATGTTGCGGCTTCGCGTAACGGTGGCGAGACCAGCACCGCCTCGGGATCGATGGGCGTCGTCGGCTCCATCGCTGCGCGGTATGGCGTGACGAGCGACTCGCGAAGGGAACTGTGCTCCGTGCGGGTCCGATCGTAGAGCAGTGGGAGCAGCGCTCGCTGGAAGTTCCTTCGCGGCTTGTATCCATCGATGTAGTCAAGACCGAGCGCCTCGAGCGCTGCACTGATGTTCTGATGCTTGAACTCGATCGAGCCCTCGGTCCGAGCGGGCAACCGGCGAGCGAGCGAGCGACGATGCTCCGACTTGACATACGGCTCACCAGCGAGCTCCTTGCCAAGCATCGCGAAGTAGTCGTCGACGACGAGCCGAAGCTCTTCGTCGGTCCAGTCCTCATTCGGTGTCGGCTCCCTAAGGGCCACGCTACCACCTTACCGAAGCAGTCTCGCCGGAATCGTCGACTTGTTCGTGATCGACACGCTGATCACTGCGCCACCCTCACCCTCCCCAGGTACTGATCCAGCCCCGGATGGTGCGTGAGCCCGCTCACCCGGTCGGGGTCGTAGAGGTAGAGCGTCACGAACGTGCAGAGCGGCAGGATCGGCAGCTCCTGCTCGCAGAGGAAGCGCTCGGCCTCGGTGAGGATCTTGAGGCGCTTCTGGGCGTCCGCCTCGTTCGCGGCGGCCGTGAGCATGGCGTCGAATTGCGCGTTCGAGTAGCCGCGATCGTTGTTGCCGTCGCCGGTGCGGCTCAGTTCGAGCCAGGTCGTCGGATCGTGGTAGTCGCCGTACCAGCCCCCGCGCGCCACCATGAAGTTCCCCGTCTTCAAGTCCTCCTTGTAGAGCTTGGAGTCCTTGCCGCGCGTTTCGACATTGACTCCCAGGTGCGTGCGCCACAGATCGCGCAGCGCTTGCGACAAGTCCCTGTAGCGCGGGCTCGTGCTCGAGAAGAGCAGATCGACGGTCGGGAACGGCTTGCCGTTCTCGTCCTCCACGAATCCGTCGCCGTTTCGATCGCGCCATCCCGCGGCGGCGAGCTCCTCGCGTGCACGCGCCGGATCGAACGGCAGTCCCTTCGGCGATTCGTAGCCCTCGATCGAGTCGCGCGGCACGAGCACGTTCGACACGGGCTCGTGCAATCGCGTCACGCGATCGACGAGCAACTGCCGATCGACCGCGAGGGCGAACGCGCGCCGCACGCGCGGGTCGGCGAACGGATTCGGCCGACCTCCCGGCAGCGTCGGCCGGCAATTGAAGCTGAAGAAGTCGGTGCCGAACGAGGGAATCGCGTGCACATCCGGGCGCTTCGACTCCACCATCTCCGCGCGGAAGTCGGCGAGCAGGTCGGGAAGCCAATCCACCGCGCCGCTTTCGTACGCGAGCACCGCGGTTTCCGCGCTCTCGATCGGGATGCCGTCGATCGAGTCGCAGATCGCCATCGACGGATCCCGGAAGAACGGATTCCGCTCCATGCGCAGATTCCGCTTGTAGCGCCATTCGACGAGCTGATACGGCCCGTTGCTCACGAGTTCGCCCGCCTTGGTCCAGCCCGGACGCTGCACGAGCCGCCCCGTCTCGGGATCGAGCGAGGTGAACTTCCCGAGCGACGGCGGATGCACGGGCGCGAGCGCGGGGAATGCGCAGAGGTCGAGCCAGAAGTGCACGGGGCGCGCAAGGCGCACCACCAGGGTGTGATCGTCGGGCGCGCTGATGCCGACCGTGCGATCGAAGCGATCGAGCGTTTCGCGCCACAGCGCC
>VGXK01000532.1 GCA_016873355.1 Phycisphaerae bacterium
GCATTCGAGGTCGCCGACGGCGGCGCCTGCGGTCCCGCCGGCGGCGCGGCATGCGCCGTGGCGATCGAAGCACCTGCAAGAAGCGCGCACGCGGCGAGCGAGCGGAGCATGATTCGTCGGCGGGGCATCGGTTCGTCGGGCAGGCTACTCACCGGCGAGCGATCGAGACGGCGCAGTGCGACCGCCCGATCGACGGATCGTCGGTAACTGCGGATCCGGCGTCGGCGAGATCGGCGATGCGGGCCGCATCGCGGACGGAAGGGCGGGGCCGGACTCCGATCGAAGAACGCGGGTGGCCCGCGCCGATCGGCGAGGTAGGCTTCCTGCGAATGCCCGGTCCGTCGGGGCGCGGGTCGGAGCAAGTGGAGGGTCGCCGAGAATGGAATCGCTGCAGCAAGATGGATCGAAGCGGCCGATCGTCGCCGCGCTCCTGCCCCCGGTCGCGCGAGCGTGCGCGGCCGCGTCGATCCTGTGGTTCACGCCGGCGCTCGACACCGCCGACGGAGCGGACATCGCGTTCACCGACGTGACCGCCGCCGCCGGCCTGACGATGACCTACCAGCCCTATCCGCCGATGATTCCGCAGGTGGAGGAGTGGATGATCGGCGGCATGGCGATCGATGACTTCAACAACGACGGTTGGCCGGACCTCTTCGTCTTCGCCAGCGGCGATGCTCCCGACCGGCTCTTCATGAACAACGCCGACGGGACCTTCACGGATCAGGCCTCGTCGTGGGGCATCGCGTCGGTGCACGGCGGCGCGGCCGCGTGCACGGGCGACTTCAACCGCGACGGTTGGATCGACATCTACCTGGCGAGCTACGGCTCGGCCACGAACAACCAGGGCGTGCCCGGGAAGAACCGTCTCTACAAGAACAACGGCAACAACACCTTCACGGACGTGGCGGCGTCGGCGGGAGTGTTGTTCAACAGCCAGGTCATCGCGGCGGGCAACGGCTGCTGCTTCGGCGACTACGACCTCGACGGCGACCTCGACCTGGCGGTGGCCGCATGGAAGTTCACCTCGAACGGAAGCCGCCTCTTCCGCAATCTCGGCGACGGCACGTTCCAGAACGTGACGGGCGTGGCGATCAGCTTTCCGAACGGCACCTGGGGATTCACGCCCGCATTCGCCGACATGGACGAAGACGGATTCCCGGAGCTGCTGCTCGCCGCGGACATCAGCACGAGCCGCTACTACAAGAACAACGGCGCCGGCGCCTTCATCGACTTCACGGCGCAGAGCGGCACCGGACTCGACGAGGACGGCATGGGCTCGTGCATCGGCGACTTCGACAACGACGGACTGCTCGACTGGTACGTGACGAGCGTCTACATCGACACGCCGGCGCAGGGCTTCTACAACGGGAACACGCTCTACCGGAACCTGGGCAACCATCAGTACGTGGAGATCTCCGGCATGGCCGGCGTCAAGGACGGCGGCTGGGGCTGGGGCACGCTTGCGATCGACGTCGATCAGGACGGGTGGCTCGACATCATGGAGGTGAACGGACGGCCGACCGACCAGTGGCTCGGCGAGCGCGAGTACCTCTGGCGCAACGACGGCGATGGAACCTTCACCGAAGTGCCGCAGACCACCTGGGGCTTCCCCAAGGAGGAGGGTCGCGCGGTGGCGTGGATCGATTACGACCGCGACGGCGATCTCGATCTCGTGATCGTCTACAACAAGGGACCGATCAAGCTCTTCCGCAACGACACGACGGGCGCCGGCAACTGGCTCCAGCTCCGCTTCGACGCGAGCGCGAACGATCGCGTGCCGCCGCAGGGCAAGCTCACTCGCGTCACCGCGAAGGTCGGTTCGGCGACCTACATGCGATACCTCGACGGCGGTCACGGCTACGGCAGTTCGAGCGAGCCGATGATCCACTTCGGGCTCGGCAATGCGACGCTGATCGACGAGC
>VGXK01000533.1 GCA_016873355.1 Phycisphaerae bacterium
GTCCTTTTCCATCCCGACGGGCGGCACCAAGGTCACGCTCACGAACAATCGCGACGCAACCGGCACGGGCATTTCGATCGACATCAGCGCCACCGCCGGATTCTTCATTGGCGTCGGGCATGAAGTCGCCGCCGAGCCGAGCACGGCCGGCGGCGGCGTCGGACGCAACGGCGCGGACATCCGCTTCACCAGCAGCGCGGGTGCGATCGATCTCGCGGCGAGCTCGAAGCTCAAGGCCGGAAACGGCGGCGGCACCGGCGCGCAGCCCGCCGGCCGCGGCGGCGACATCGTGCTCAGGGCCAGCACGCTCGTACGGTGCTTCCGAGCCGACGTGCTCGCCGGCGACTCCGGAACCGGCAGCGGCGTTCGCGCGTCGCCGGCTCGAGGAGGCAACGTGACGATCGCGGTCTCCGCAGGCAATCTCATCAATGCCGGTCGGTCGCCGGCAAAGGGAATCCAGGCCGGGGCCGGTCGCGCCCGCGGCGGCAGCGTGGTCATCACGGCAACGAGCATCATCAACAATCTCTCGTTCGCGACGATCTTCGGCGGCCCCGGGACCGTCGCCGGCGCTCCCGGCGGCAACGTGCTCCTGATCGCCACTGCGATGGTTCAGAACACGGGCGACACGCTCAGCGGCGAAGCGCAGCCGGCCATGATTCGCGCCGGCAACGGCGGCAAGGCCGGCGGCGGCGGCGACTCCGGGCGCGGCGGTTGGGTCACCGTCATCGCGCCGATCGTGTTGAACGGCCGTTCGCCGACGGGCCAGGTCCGACCGAGTGACATCCTCGGCGGCACCGCCGGCATCGGGAATACTCCCAATCCCGTCAGCGGTGGAACGGTCTCCGTCTTCGGCGCGCTGACGGTGCACGGCGGCACGATGCTCGGCGGCAAGGGCCGTACGGCGGATGACGCGGGCGCTCCCAAGGGCAACCTCAGCGTCGTGACGCCGGTGCTCTGGGGAGTGAAGAAGTTCGACGGCCGCGTCGTGCGACTCGCCGTTCTCCTTCAACTCGGAGCGCAGTCCGACGGCACGCCGATGATCGATCTCTCCGGCCTCTCCGCCGGCGCGATCAGCGCGGACGATCTCGTCTGCATCAACGCCGGTGATGGGACCATCAAGCTCACGGACTCCGCGAGCGGCGCCATCGTCTGCGGAGGCGGAAGCGGTCCGGTCGTTCTCAACGCCGCGCTCGTGGAACTCCCGGGCGTTCCGCAGCCAGTGCCGCCGGAGTCCTACGTCAATCTCCTGCAGCAGCTGATCGCCGGCGACGTTCAATTCGCGTGGAGCTGCTCCGAGAGCTGCGACGGTGATCTCGACGGCGACGGAATCGTCGGCGAGTCCGATCTCGAGATGCTCCTCGCCGCGTGGGAGTCGGAGATCGATTTCTTCGACCTCGACGACGACGGCGAGCTCGACGGCGCCGATGTCGGAGTCCTTCTCGGCAACTGGGGAGTGTGCAGCATCGACTGAACCGACCAGCGCTTCCAATCGCACGCAGACGCCGCGCCCGGAGCTCGATCGAGTGCTCCGAGCGCGGCGTTCCTTCGTCGGCGGTGCCTGCTCGCGCGCTGCCGCACCTCCGGCGACGCATCGACGAGAAGTGGTTCATGCCGGAATTCCGGCGTGCATCGGGCGGGTCTCCCTCTACGCTCGCTCCTCCGCACTGCCGCGCGGGAGAAGATCACCATGCGTTCGTGGACCATCGTTCGTTCGTTCGTCGTCGGCCTCGCCTCGGTCGTGACCGGCGTGTCACACGCGGACCTCGTCGTTCACTACACCTTCGACGGGAACGCCCAGGATTCAAGCGGCAACGGGATCCATGCGACGGTGGTCGGCGCAGCCCTTGCGCCGGATCGCTTCGGAGCGCCCGACAAGGCCTACGCATTCGACGGCGTCGACGACTACCTCGTGGCCGCCGCC
>VGXK01000534.1 GCA_016873355.1 Phycisphaerae bacterium
CGCTCGATCGGCTCCTCGTCGGGGAACCAGGTTTCGGGCGTGGGCACCCCCGCGTCGCGCGCGGCCTTCATCATGCGCGCCTTGTCGCGCGCGCGCGCGAACGAGGCGACCGACGGCAGCGCCATGGGCAGGCCGGCGTCGCGCCACGCGTCCGCGTGGGCGTGCAGCGCGGCGATGTCGTAGTCCGACACGGGGATCACCGCGTCGTACCGCTCTCGCCGGTGCAGCTCGACGAGCCGCTCCGCGAATCGACGCGGCTCGCGCCGAGGCGACGGCAGCGCGTGGCGGCGCCGCGTCCAGCGCGACCAGAGCGCGATCGAGAGGCGGCGCTCGGCGCCGACATGCACCTCGACCCCGCGCTGCGCGAGCGACCGCACGGCCGTGAGCGTCGACTTGGAGGCGCCGTCGGTGAGCAGCACCTTGCCGCGCGGAGCGCTCATGCGCCGATGTCCTTCCGCCGAGCGGTCACGACGCCGCGCTCCCGTCGCGCTTCACCACCGCTGCGAGCGCGCCCCAGGTCCAGTAGTCGAGTCGATGCCTGCGGCAGAAGCGCCGGAAGCAGTTCCGGGCCCCCCACGCGAAGATGTCGTCCGAGAGCAGCACGCCGCCGTCGCGCAGGTGCGGCCACGCCGCGTCGAACTCGAAGGTCATGTGTTCGTCGGTGTGCAGGCTGTCGTGCATGAAGACGTCGACGACGCCCCTCTCCGCGAGCACGCGCGGCAGCAGCTCGCGACTGTCGCCGAAGAGCAGCTCGTGGCGATCCCGCAACTCGTCGGGAATGATCCAGCCGGGCTTGCAGCCGGGCGGCAGTTGTCCCGACGGCATGCCGTGCGTGGAGTCCTTGATCTCGCCGACCGCGGGCAGGTCGATGCTCGTGAGCCGTCCGTGCGCGTTGTCGCGCATGGCGAGCAGCAGCACCGAGGTCGTGATGCCGTCGAAGACGCCCGTCTCCACCATGTTCGCGGGGCGCAGCACGCGGATGAGCATGTAGAAGCCGGCGCCGGAAATCGCGCCGGGCCCGAGAATGCGACCGCGCTTCTCGATGAGCGACTGATTGAGGCGCGAACGGAACTCGTGCTTCTCGTAGAACTCGCGCTCGAGCACGCGCAGCGCCGCGGGCTTCTCGCCGGTGACCGACGCCACGAAGTCGACCTGCTCCTGCCTTCGGAAGTAGGGCTGGATCAGGTACGGACGCAGCGCGAGCTTGATGAGATCGCGCAGGCTCGCCTCGAGCAGTCGATCCCTGTTCACGGTGTTCCTCCGAGCGCGAGCGTGACCGAACCTCGCGCGGGCGCGTCGACGAGCGCCATCATCGATCGCCCGCCGCCCAGGTCGATCTCCACGGGAAGCCCGCGGAACGCGCGCTCGGCGTCGTTGTGCACCACCACGCGCGAGCCCTGGATCTCCAGGCGGATCTTCCGGGTGCGATCGCTCAGCGCGTCTCGCCAGTAGCGGCCGAGCGCCGTGACCGTCGCGGCGTGCACATCGCCCTCCGTGTCGGCGAGCACATGGCGCAGCAGCTCCGAGGTGAGCAGCACGCAGCGCGTCGACTCGTACATGACCAGGTGGTGGTGCGCCAGGAAGACCACGGCGCGACCCGTGCGGCGCGCGTATCCGACCCAGAACTCGAGCATGGCGACCTGCGCCGCGTTGAGCGGATCGCGCGGCACGCGGCGCGTGAGTTCGGCGAGCGTGGTCGTGCCGGCGGGGTGGCGCTCCGGCGGGTAGAGCAGCAGGTGATCGATCTTGCGCGTGTCCGTGTCGTTCGACACCTCGATGCCGGCCGCCTCCGCCGCGCGCGAGGTGTCGGCGTCCCACACATCGCTCGGAATGCCGAAGCAGGTCGTCCGCACGCCCAGGTGGCGCTCGATCGATTCGGTGCACTTCAGGATGTTGTCGCGCTGCTC
>VGXK01000535.1 GCA_016873355.1 Phycisphaerae bacterium
CGTGCGCTGCCGACGCGGCGTCCGCGGCGGGCCCCGCGGCGTCGACGCCCCGCGGCGCAGCAGCGCCGTGCGTCGATGCAATCGCCAGCAGCGCGAGGAGCGAAATCATGGCGTCGGCGCCGGCGATCTCGGTGCCGGACTCGGCGTCGGTGTCGGGTTGTGCCAGACGCGGCCGTCACGCGCCAACAGAGCGTCCGCGCTCGCGGGTCCCCACGATCCGGGGGCGTAGTTTGCGTGGATGCCGCGCCGCAGCGGCTTGCTCGAGTCGCCGAGGAACGGCATCACGCAGCGCCAGGCGCCTTCCACTTCGAGCCGGTGCTTGTAGAGACTCTGATCGCCGCGCATGGCGTCGATGATGAGCGGACCGTACGCCTCGATCGGCTCCTCGTCGAACTGCTCCTGGTAGTCCATGGTCATTTCGATCGGCGCGAGCCGGATGCCCTGCCCCGGCACCTTGCCGACGAAGCGAAGCCGGAAGCGCTCGCGCGGCGCGATCTCGATGATCATGCGATTGGCTTCCGGCGGCACCGGCGCCACGTCGCGGAAGAGATTCGCCGGCGGGTGACGGAACTGGATCACCACCTCCGTGCGCTTCGCCGCCATCTTCTTGCCGGTGCGCAGATAGAACGGCGTGCGCGACCAGCGCCAATTGTCGAAGACCACCTTCATGGCGGCGAAGGTCTCGGTGGTGGAGCCCGCGGGAACTCCCTTCGACTCGTGGTACGGCGGCTCCTTCGCATCGGCGCCGTACTGGCCGAGCGCGCCGAACTCGGCGAGTCGGTCGATCGGCGGCGGCTCGATCGCGTCGACCACCTTCACCTTCTCCGAACGGATGTGCACGGCATTGAAGGTGGTCGGCGGTTCCATCGCCACGAACGCGAGGATCTGCAGCAGGTGCGACTGGATCATGTCGCGGATCGCGCCGGTCGAGTCGTAGAACGCGGTGCGCTGGCCCACGCCCACGGTCTCGCTTGCCGAGATCTGCACGTGGTCGATGTACTGCTGGTTCCAGACCGGCTCGAAGACCGCGTTCGCGAAGCGCAGCGCGAGCAATCCCTGCACCACCTCCTTGCCGAGGTAGTGATCGATTCGGTAGATCGCTTCTTCGTCGAAGACCCGGCCGAGCGCGCGGTTGAGACTGGCGGCGCTCTCGTCGTCGGAGCCGAACGGCTTCTCCACGATGATGCGCTGCCATGAACGCGACGACGGATCGACCGAGCACCAGCGGCGACCCTCCGTGACGAGTCCCGCCTCGTCGATGCGCGAGACGATGGGCTCGTAGAGCTCGGGCGCCACGCTCAGATAGAAGAGAAGATTGCCGCGCGTGCCGTGCTGCTGCGCGAGCGCGCCGAGACGCTGCTCGAGCGACGGATACACCGCGGAGGCCGCCGCGTCGCCCGCGTGGTAGTGGATCCGCTGCGCGAGGTCGTTCCACGCCGCCTCGTCGAAGTCGACCGCGTGGTCGGCGACCCACGGCTTGAGCTCGGCGCGCCACTGCTCGTCGCTCTTCTCGGTGCGGCTCACGCCCAGGATCACGGTCTGCTTCGGCAACAGACCGCGACGAGCCATCTCGTACATGGAGGGAACGAGCTTGCGTCGCGCCAGATCGCCGGAAGCGCCGAGGATGACGAGCACGCAGGGATCCGCAGGCACGGGCGGGCAGGTTACGCCGAGAACCTCGACGCCGCGAACTTCGCGGCCCCAGGCGCGGATTCCGGGACCGCGACGAGTGCGCCCAATGCGCCTGCAACGGACGAATCCGCGCGAGAGCACGCAGCGGGGCACGCACGGCTCATCGGGGATCGCATGGTCAGGCGTCGTCGGCCCTTTCGACGCAACACAGGAGATCCTTCATGCATGCGACTCTGCTCGGCACGTTCCTTTCGCTCGGCGCTGCGGCGTCCG
>VGXK01000536.1 GCA_016873355.1 Phycisphaerae bacterium
GAGCGCCGGAACGCCCGGGCCTCCCGGATTGGGCTGATTCGTGTTTCGCGGCGCCCCCGGTGCGCTTCCGCCGGGAATGAGTGGTCCGCTCGGAACCGGCGTGCCCGTCGGCGCAATCGCACGGGTCAGCCGAAGATCGACCGAAGCCACCTGCTTCTCCTCCGCGCCGGAGCCCACGAGATACGCAAGTTCCCATGCCGGCTGATCGGGAATCGAAAGGTCGAGCGTGGAACGGATTCGGCGCTCGGCGCCGTCGGGCCCGCGGATCGGGTCGGTGACGAAGGTCAAGAGCCTTGAGCCAGGATCCCAGAGACCGATCGCGCAGTACGCGGCCGAGTCGCGATCGGAGAAGAGCGAGCGCGAGAAGGTCTGCGTCACCGAGTTGAATCCCAGGTAGTCGATCCACTGAACGATCTCGGGGCCGTCGGTGAGCACCTGCTCGCCCGCAAGGAAGTGTCCGCCGAGACTCCACGAGTACGCGGCGCTTCCGGTGAGCTCGCCGGTCGACTCGCCGCGCTCGTCGAAGCTCTTGCCGACGACGCGCCAGAATCCCGCGAGCTGACCGAGCATCGCGCGGGCCGATGCGTCGGAGATCTCGCGCGAGGGCTGCGCCGTCGGCGCGAGTCGCTCGGAGGACGGCGGCGTCGACGATGCCGTCGACGACGGCGCCGATTGCGGCAGGGCGGCGCCGATCGCGCCGATGCAGACGGCGCCGAGCGTCCATGCGACGATGCGGGTCGATCGATGCGACGCGGGTCGAGATGCGCAAGTCGACATGGGGATCTCCTGGGGCCGTGAGCGTACCCCCGCACCTCGCGTTCGATCCCGCAGTCGTTCAGACCAGGCGCGATCCTCGAACGCGCTTGAAGTTCGAAACGAGCGCCGCCGCGTTCCCGTCGAGGTTGTGCATGATCACTTGCTCGGGGAAGGAGTCGAGCACGCGGACGAGGATCGCGAGCACGGCGTCGGCTCGCTTCTTCGGCCGCAGCGTGAGGAAGCCCGCGGCGCGGAATCCCAGGAGTTCGCGCGCCTTCGCTTCGAGTCGGCGCACGAGCGCCTCGAACCGCGGGGCATCCATGTCGCTCGTCTCAGCCTTCGTCCCGTCGAAGGCGCTGGATGCATTCGCGAAGCTGATCGAGCACGCGCATCTTGGCGTGACGGATCGCCGCCTCGGTCATGCCCGTCTCCTTCGCCACCGCCTCGGCCGGCATGCCCTTGATGCCGTAGAGCTCGAAGGCCTTCATCGTCTTGGGCTGCACGGTGGCCCGCACCTCGTCGAGCGCGCGTCGCAGCAGGTGCTCGGTCCACTCGCGCTCCCATGCGGTCTCGAGATCGCTCGCGCCCGCCGGCGGATCCATCTCCTCCGGAACGTTCTGCTGCGGCCGGCGCCGGCGCCGGCGGCTGCGGATCGCATTGAGCGTGACGCGCTTGAGATAGCCGCGGAAGCGGCCCTTGCGCGGGTCGTAGACGAAGTTGTCGACGACCCGGAAGAAGCCGAGCATCACGTCCTGCATCACGTCGTCGACTTCCTGCGGCTTGAGCCCGGCGTTTCGCGCGAAGCCCGCGACGACCGGACCGTAGGTGCGATGGAACTCCTCCCAGCCGAGCTGTCGATCGAGCGTTCCGTCGGCGCGCAGGCGCAGGAAGATGCTCGGGTGCGTGCGGTAGGGATCGCTCGACGCGGTCGGGGCGGCGGCGCCGGGTGCGCCCGATTCGCGGCGAGCCGCGGCGCCGGCGGGGGCGCCGGCCGCGGCGCCGGCCGCGGCGTCCGCTCGCTCGGCGGCGCCGCGAGGCTCGTCGTCGGCGCCCTCCGGCTTCGGCTCCGGAATCACGTGCCCGTGATCGTCCTCGCCGTCGGCGAAGCGCACGAGCAGCGACCACGGTCCG
>VGXK01000537.1 GCA_016873355.1 Phycisphaerae bacterium
GCAGGATCGATTCGCGCCATACCGGCTCTGGCTCCGACCCTTCCGGGGGTCCAGATCGATGGCGCCGGTCGCTCGATCGACTTCGTCTATCGAGTCGCGCCTCATGACTGGACCCAACATGGAGCTGCGGTTGATCCTGCTTCCGGAAACTCCGGGGCGGGGGGCAGGGGTGGAGGCGGAGTTCGGATTCATGTGGCAGGACTCACCGGCGAGCTGTGGGAGGAGTGGTCCGAGTGAATCGAGGGCTCACACTCGTCGAGGTTCTGGTCGCGACGGCGCTTCTCGCGATCGTGGTCGCATCGACGGTGCCGCTACTAAGCGCGGTCTCAGCCGCGACAGCACAGGGTGACCGTCGGATCGAACAGGTCGCGCTTCTGTCGGTGCTCGCCGCCCGCATCACGACATCCCCCGAATGGGCGGCGAAGGAATTGCGTGCTCCGCTCGACGTCGAGTGGCCCGCGGATCTTGCGGCGCGCGCGCGGGAAGCGGGGCTCGAGCAGTCGGTGATCGTCGAGATCTCCTTGGCAGAACCGGAGCAACCGGAGTCTGAGGCTTCATTGCGAGCCGAGTCCACGACTGCGGACGAGAGTCACGATGGCGCGGCCTCGGAGGCCAATCGTTCAGAGCGCGACGTGAAGCCGGCGCTCGCGGGCGATTGGGTGCCGATCCGTTGCGGGGGGGTCGTCATCTATCGCTGGCTTGAGCGTTCGAACAAGCGCGCACAAACACTACCTACAACGAGGACTGCGAAGAGGGTGTCCGATGCGGAGTAGCGGCTTCACGCTTGTCGAGGTCGTGGTGTCGCTTGCGCTTCTTTCGGGTCTTGCTCTCGCGGCGATTGCATCAATCACGACGATGGCTGAGGGAGCACGACTTGCGCGAACGCAGCTCCACGACGGCGCCGGCATCGAGGCCGTCTTTCGCATGATCGCGGACGACCTCCGCACGTTCGACCTACCCACACCCGAGGCGCTCGCGAATCGCAAGCGCGATCGAGGGCGCGACGACTCGAAGTCGGTTGCGCATTGCGCTCGGATTGACGGCGCAACGCTCAAGATCGAGACTCGTGTCGTTGTTTCCACCGGAAGTGTCACCTCCGGGTACGAACGCGCCGGTGCGCAAGAGGAACGTCTTCAATTCGCTCGTGCGCAGGAGGTGTTCTACGAGTTCGACAAAGGCACGGGAGTGCTCGATCGAATCGACGGTGCTGGATGCCGTCGCCGGCTGCTTGGAGAACTTCGATCCGTTGCTTGGACCATCGACGAGAAGTACGGGCTGCTTCATGTTGGCCTTCTCGCACTGGCCGAGCCCGAGGAGTCCGGGGGCGTGCATAGGAGTTTCGTGCTGCGATGACTCGACGGTCACCACACCAGCGATTTCGCCTCCGGGGGCGGGAGCGGCGCGGCGTGGCGCTACTCATCGTTCTGGGAGCGCTGCTCGTTGTTGCGGTCGCTGCCGCGACCGTTGCTCATTCTGCTTCGATCGAGATCACACGCAGACGCGTTGACGTTGAGACCGCGATGGCCGAGGATCTCGCGGATGCCGCGATCGCACCGCTTCTTGCATGGCTCAGAGATCACTCCGAGTCGGCGGCAGTCCACTCCGATTCACCGAGTCCGGCCGTTAAGGTAATGGACGAGAGAGTCATGCCGTCCAATGCCGGCGCCTCGGCTATGGTGCCGTGCCGCATCGAGATCAACGTGTGGGATCAGCATGGGATGGTGCCGATTTCGCTGATTGGTAAGCCTGGCGCTCTCGCCAACACGCTTCCTGAGGATGTTGTTGAGAGCATGCGATCGGTGAAGCTCCCGCGCGGCGCAATCGCCGGTCTCGACCTGCTCGCCCTCGGAGTTAGCAGTCTCGATTCACCTGGAGCAG
>VGXK01000538.1 GCA_016873355.1 Phycisphaerae bacterium
TGCTCGCCGGCGCCGCGGCGTCCGCGGCGCTGCTCGTGGCGCTCTCGTCGTTGCCGGCGCTGCGCGTGCCGATCGATCTCACGCGGGCGCGGGCGTGGACGCTCGGCGAGCGAACGCACGAGCTCGTGGCCGGGCTCGACGGCGACTGGAGGATCGAGGCGATCGCCGGCCCGGACACGGTGGACGCGGCGGCGCTTCGGCAGCTCGACGAGGTGCTCGATCGATTCGACGGCCTTCCGACGCGCGGCGGGCGCGTGACCGCAGCGCGAGTGGATCCCGGAGATCCGGCGGAAGCGGCCACCTTCGACGAGGCGCTCGAGCGGCTGGAGCGCACCTATGCCGCGCCGCTTCGCGAGCATCGCGCCGCGATCGACGAAGGGCTCGCCGCGTTCGAACGGCTCGGGACCTGGGCGGGCGCGGAGTCGAATGCGCTCTCGGCGCTGCTCTCGGCGCTGCCGGCGGACGATTCTTCCGACGACCGCGCGAAGCTCGAGCAGTGGCGCGCCACCTGCGCCGCGCTTGCCGCCGAGCATCGCGCCTTCGTCGAGGCGCGACGGGCGCAGGCTCGAAGCAGCTCCGCCGCCCCGCTCGGCGATCCCGCGGGCGCGGCCTCGATGCTCGAGGCGGCGCTTCGAGCGTGGATCGAACAGTGCGCCGCCGCGGAGCAGCTGCTTCGCGAGATGCGCCGCGGCGAGCGCCCGGCGCCCGAGCTCGCCGAGTACCTGCGCGATGCGCCGCAGCGGGCGCTCGACATGGCGAAGCAGCTCGCGCCCGTCCAGGATCGGCTCTCCCGGCTTCCCTCCCTGGCGCTCTCGGAGGTCGCCGCGGCCCTGCGCGGCAGCGATGCGATCGTGGTGAGCGGACCCGATCGCGTGGCGGCGATCCCGGGGTGGCAGATCCTTCCGCCGATCGAGTCGCGCGGCGAAGGTCGAAACTTCGATCGGCGCTTCCGCGGAGAAGAAGTGATCGCGTCGGCGCTTCGATCGCTCGAGCGAGGCGTGGCCCCCGAGGTGATCGTGGTGCACGCGGAGGGTCGATCGCTGCTGCGGCCGTCGGCCGATCGGGCGGATCTCTCGGCGATCGCCGATTCGCTGCGATCGGCCCGCTGCGCGGTGCGCGAGTGGCAGCCGGCGACGGAGGCGCGGCCGCTTCCGCGCGACGGTCGCCGCGCCGTGTGGCTCCTGGTGCCGCCGCTACGACGCGCGGGCGCCGAGATCGATCCTCGCGAGCGCCGCCTGCTCGACGCGTGCGGTCGCCTCGTCGACGCGGGCGAGCCGGTGCTGCTCGCGCTGGCGCCGAGCATGCTGCCGCTCGTCGGACAGACGGATCCGTGGGCGGAGCTCGCCGGGCGCCTCGGCGTCGACGCGCGAAGCGGCACCACGCTGCTCGAACTCGTCTTCACCTCGGAGCGGGCCCGCGAGGTGCGCGCCTACTTCGAGGTCGACGCGTCCTCCGAGCATGCCGCGTCGCGCGGCGCGGCGGGACTCTCCTCGCTCGTGTCGGAGCCGGTTCCGCTCGCGCCGATCGACGGCGTCGAATTCGTTCCGCTGATCTCGATTCCCGCCGCGGCGAATCGCTGGATCGAGGACGACTGGCGCCGGGCGGCGCGGCGCACGGTGGCCGTGCCCGAGTCGAAGCGTCTCGACGAGCCGGCGACGATCCTCGCGGCGACCGTGTCGCGCGAGGGCCGCCGCTCGATCGTCTCCGGCGGCGCCGCGTGGCTGCTCTCCGGCCTTGCGGACATGACGGGCTCGCTCGGTCCCGATCGGGTCTTCCTGCGGTACCCGGGCAATCGCGAGCTGCTCGTCGGCTCGATCGGATGGCTCGCGGGGCTCGACGAAGGACTCGGCACTTCGAGCGGCCGCGAAGTGGAGCGCG
>VGXK01000539.1 GCA_016873355.1 Phycisphaerae bacterium
CGGCGCCGACGCGCTCTGCCACGGCTGCACCGGCAAGGGCAACGACCAGGTGCGCTTCGAGAGCACCTACGCGGCGCTGGCGCCGCAGCTCGCGGTGATCGCGCCGTGGCGACTCTGGACGCTCAAGAGCCGCGAGCAGATGCTTGCGTATCTGCGCGAGCGGAACATTCCCTGCGCCGCGAGCGCCGAGAAGATCTACTCGCGCGACGCGAACCTCTGGCACATCTCGCACGAAGGCGGCGAGCTCGAGAATCCATGGAATCCGCCGCCGGAGGACATCTGGACTCGCACCGTGAATCCGCTGCAGGCGCCCGATGCGCCGCAGGAGACGATCGTGAGCTTCCGCTCCGGCGTGCCGCTCTCGGTCGACGGCAAGGCGCTCGATCCGGTGGCGCTGCTCACCAGGCTCAACGAACTCGGCGCCGCGCACGGCGTGGGCCGCGTCGATCTGCTCGAGAACCGGCTCGTCGGCATGAAGAGCCGCGGCTGCTACGAGACGCCCGGCGGCACGATTCTCATGGAGGCTCTGCGCGGCCTGGAGGAAATCGTGCTCGACCGCAAGACGCTGCACCATCGCGAGCGGCTTGCGCTCGACTTCGCGGAGCTCGTCTACAACGGCGAGTGGTTCACGCCGCTGCGCGAGGCGCTCTGGGCGGCGGCGAAGTCGATCGCCGAACCGCTCACCGGCGATGTCGCGGTGCGGCTCTACAAGGGAAGCGCCGTGACCGTGCGTCGCCGCAGCCCGAATTCGCTCTACAGCGAGGCGTTCGCCACCTTCGGCGCCGATCAGGTCTACGACCAGACGCACGCGGAGGGATTCATCCGCCTGTTCTCGCTGCCGTCGCGGATCCGCACGCTTGCGAAGACCGGCGGCGCGGGTGCGGGTTCGAGCGGCGGCGCGCATTCGAGCGGGGGCGCGCACGCGAAGGGCGGCGCAAGTGCGTCGGGCGCCGGCCGCACGACGGGGCCTTCGGGCGCGCCGAGCGCCTCGGACGCCACCGGCGCCGAGCCGAAACCCGGACGCGGGCCGGCGACTCCTGCGTCACGCTCGCACTGAGCGAAGGAGCGACCGATGACCACGCTCTACGCCGGACGATTCACCGGCACGGCGGACGAACTCTTCCGCCGCTTCAACGATTCGCTGCCGTTCGACCGGCTGCTCGTGCGCGAGGACGTCGAAGGCTCGATCGCATGGGCCCGCGCGCTCGAACGGGCGGGCGTGCTCGATTCCGACGAGCGCGCTCGGCTCGTGGCGGCGCTCGAGCAGATCGGCGCGCTTGCCGCGCGGGATCCCGCGGCGCTCGAGTCCGCCGACGACGAGGACGTGCACAGCTGGGTGGAGCGCGAGCTCGTGTCGCGCGTGGGCGATCTCGGAAAGAAGCTGCACACCGGCCGAAGCCGCAACGATCAGGTCTCGACGGATCTGCGGCTCTGGACGATCCGGCAGATCGCGGCGCGCCGGGAGGAGATCGATGCGGCGAACGCATCGCTCGTGTCGCTCGCGGAGCGCGAGTCGGGCACGGTGCTGCCCGGGTTCACGCACCTTCAGCGGGCGCAGCCGATTCTCTTCAGCCACTGGTGCCTGGCGTACGCCGAGAAGCTCTCGCGCGATCGAGAGCGATTCGACGACGCGGCCGAGCGCGCCAGCGAATGCCCGCTCGGTTCGGGCGCGCTTGCTGGCACGGCCTATCCGATCGATCGCGACGCGCTCGCGGCCGATCTCGGCTTCCGTGCCGCCACCGCGAACTCGCTCGACGCGGTGAGCGATCGCGACTTCGTCGTCGAGACGCTTGCGTCCGCGGCGCTCTGCGCCGTGCATCTCTCCCGCCTTGCGGAGGACCTCATCTTCTACACCTCGTCCGAAGCGGG
>VGXK01000540.1 GCA_016873355.1 Phycisphaerae bacterium
CCAGCCGAACGAGAGCGATGCCTTCGTTCGCGGAAGCAGCATGAGCTGCTCGCCCGACGGCGCACCGTCTTCGTAGACCGCGAACGAGTTCGTTTCGAGCATGGAGCCCCAGGCGAGCAGCACCTTGGGCGGCGCCGCGGGCGCAGGCACGCCGTCGATGATGACTCCCGCGGCGCCTCGCTTTGCGAGCGCCGGATCCGTGAGCACCTGCTCGATCGTGATCGTCGTGGGAAGCTCCGTGGCCGCCCCGTCGAGAGCGATCACCGAGGATCCCCCGCCTTCTCCCCGAGCCGGCGGGTTGACGCTCAGCAGGATGACCGCGCCGGCGATCGCCTGCACGAGTTCGTTCCGATTGCTGCGTGTGTGCGTCATGACCGTCCTCCGATCTGGTGATGCGACTGGAACCCGCATTCGGACCATCCGAGGGCGCCCTGTCGCGTCCAAGGAGAGAGCCGCAGCCCCGGACGGGCCTGCGCGCAAAAACCCGCGGATTCTCGAGACACCGGCGGCGATTCGCTCAGCGGACGGGCTTGGGCCACGCCTCGTCGGCCACCACGCACGCGCTCAATCGCCAGTGATCGGGGGGCTGGTCTTCCGGCGTCGCGCGGATGTCGATCACCTCCACCTCCACGCGATGGCTCCCCGGCCGCAATTCGTCGAGCGGAAGGATGAACGGCTCCACGATCCTTCCGGGCACCCACCCGCTTCGATCGGCATCGCTCGCCCAGACTTCGCGACCGTCGACCGTGCGGCGCTCCGCCCAGGGACTCGAGGAGCGCGAGCCCGCGCCGTCCTCGCGCCACGGCCTCCATCTGGCCACTTCGACGCCGTCGACGCGCACCACGTGCGTGCGAGGACGGAATTCGTCGCCCAGCTCGCTTCCGTGTCCCGTCGTAAGAATGCGAAGTCGCGGTCGGTCGAGCCCGGGCAGCAGCGTGAACGAGCCCTGCACCACGCTCGCCCCGCGCGTCACCCGAGGCTCGTCGAAGAGCGGAACCACCATCGTCGGTCGGCGGATTCCCGCGGCGCCCGGCTCGTAGCGCAGCTCGAAGGTGACTCGCCAGCCCGGCGCCTTCCATGTGTCCAGGTGCGCACGGAACGTGCGCTCCCCCCAAAGCACGGGAAGGAACGGCGTGAGGTCCGCTTCGTATCGGCTCGCCGCGCCGAATCCGGTCACGAAGCGCATGAGCTCGACCTGGAGCGGCGGACGACCGCCGCCCATCGGCATGACCACCGCGACGGATCCGACTCGCGTCCACGGATCTCCAGGCCGCGGCGCCAGCTTCGGATCGACGATCGGCTCGACGATCACCAGGCCCGTCACCGACATCGCCTCGCGCGCATCTGGCTCCGGCGGAAGTCGCAGCGTGCGATCGGCCGTCTGCCCGCGATCGCGGATGAGCAGCTCGCCGCGCGGAGCGGTGGCGTCCTTCGTCTTCGGTGCGTCCGGACCTTCGAACGACAGCTCGACGCGGTCGAAGATCGTGATGCTGCGGACCCGTTCGCCGGCGCCGGCGCTCGGCGGCGTCTGCGGAGATTGCGGCGCCGGCGACGACCGGACCGGCTGCGGCGACCGGGCCGCCGCCGTTCCGCTCGCAGCGCCGACCGGAGCGGCGAGCGCCGTCGCCAGCGCCACCACGAGCGCCGCGCCCGACGCGAGCGCCGCACCGCGCGTGCCGGCGCTCACCCGCGTGCGCCGCGCTGTCCCGTGCGCTGCTCGATCTCTTTGACGGCCATGCGATCGCATCGGTTGTTCTCCGGATGATCCTCGTGTCCGCGCACCCACGACACCTGGAGACGGTGCCGTGATCTCAACTCGTCCAGCCGCTTCCAGAGGTCGTCGTTCTTGACCGGCTCCCGGCGGCTG